>NZ_SMSC01000069.1:0-2812 GCF_004359955.1 Candidatus Thiosymbion oneisti | reverse complement strand
CTTGCACTAAAGTGCATAGTTTTGGACTAGCGTCCTGAAACAATAAAAAAATGGGACAGGGTTGATGAACCACCCCATGCTAACCATTTAAAAATTTACCACTACCAAATACAGTTTTCGTCATAATCAATGGGGCGGAGTCTCTCGATTGGTAAAAACACCTATTTTTCAAGGTGCCCTCAAGCAGATTATATTCATGTATCATTCTCCAAGGCTCCGGGATTACAGCATCTATTCCATAGGCTGTCTTCGGGATTCCGTCGCTCCCTCTGCCCGCAACCTATCCAAACACAAGATGAAATCAGTGCCCGAGGGGACGAAAGTAGGCCGTTGGCGATTCAATATGCGCTTGTGGCGTTCCATTGCTCTCTTTTGTAACTCATCCCGGCATGTGGCAAAGAGAATATTGCCTTCCTCGAAGCCCTCCAGGGGATAGCCGTAGGGCTGCTCAGAAAATCCGATAAAGGGGGGACTTCTCCGATCTTCAGGACGTAGATCACATCATCCGGATCGATCTGAATCCGCAGGATTCCGTCGTAGTATGGACCCTCACCGAGAACATGTGGCATGTTTCTCGGGTAATACCAAGTACCAAGATCCGACTTGACCTTGAAGTAATGACCACCAAATCTAAGTCGTGCAGTCTGGCCGGGATTGAGTTTGACTCCTTTCTCTAAATCCGATGCTCCGATCGTCAGCACTGTCGGTGTATTGTTGTAGGCTTCTATATAGGCGGAGCTTGGGCATCCAGTCAGTGCAAAGGCACAGAGACCGCACAGGAGAATGCCAATCAGATAACGATGGATCATGGTCGCGTTAACTCCAAGGCCAGGGACCGGTCCCATGCTCAGGTCCCATTTCGAGCAGAATCCATTCCATCGGCTATCTTCGGGATTCCGCTGCTTTCTTTGCCCGCAATCTATCCAAACACAAGTTGAAATCAATGTTCGAGGGGATGAAAGTAGGCCGTTGCCGATTCGCTATGCGTTTGGAGTATTCTGCTCGTTTTTTTCGTATCTCATCCAGGCATGTGGCAAAGAGCATATTGCTTTCCTCGAAGCCCGCAATAGGATAGCCATAGGGCTGCTCAGGAAAATCCGATAACGGAGGGTTCTCTCCGGTCTTCAAGGCATAGATCACCCCATCCGGATTGATCTGAATCCGCAGGGCTCCGTAGGAGTACGGGCCATTATCGTCAGAGCGTGGGATGTTTCGTGGATAGTTCAGGGTACCAAGATCCGACTTGATCTTGAAGTATTGACTACCAAATTCAAATCGTGCTGTCTGGCTTGGCTTGAGCTTAACTTCCCTCTCTAGATTTGGTTCTTCGATCGTCAATGCGGTCGGTGTATTATTGTACGCCTCTATACGGGCAAGTTTCGGGCATCCCGTCAACACGAAAACAAAGGGAGCGAACAAGAGAGCAATCAGTAGGCGATGACCAACCATAGTATTATTTACTCCAAGGCTAAGGACCGGTTCCATGCTCAGGTCCCATTTCGAGCAGATTGTATTCATGTGTCATTCTCCCAGGCTCCGACGGTGGTTTTACCGTACTGATAAGGACTGATGCGGCCATACTGATGGCATGCAAGGGTAGAGAGAAGGGTCCAAGTACTTCGGCTTGCTGAGTGTGCAAGAGCTCTTCGGTCCTGACCGATTGTGTATAACAGTCGGGACCAAAAAGATGAACATGACCGAGTGACATCGCCGACGGCATCATCCAGCTTGGCATATCTATAAACCTCAAGATACCAGCTTGACTATCCCCAACCGGTGTTGCGCCAAATAACATCCCAACTCCTCCGTAAACGAACCCAATCAGGGTGTTCGGCAGGGCCCAGATCCGGCCTAGAATACCCAGCACAGCACCGAAAAACCCGCCCCCTTCACCCTTATCGGCTGGCTTTTCCGTCTGGGGGGCAGCATTGTCCCCCATCTTGGCCTGGGGCGGACTGGCGCGGTTGACGACGGGCTTACCCGGCGGCACGTTGGAGACGGTCACGCCGCTCGGATCCACCACCAAGTAGCCGCCGCCCACCTTCAGGGTAATACTCTCGCCGGCTTCGAGGATCAGATTCTTCCCGACATACAGGGAGACCGCGCCCTTGACCTGTTCCTTGCGGTCGCCCTGGATGGTGACCTGCTGGTTGCCACCGATCTCCTCAACGGCATCGCCCTTGACTCGGAGCTTATGGTCGCCCCCGACGGCCTGCATGGAATACAGGCCGATTTCCTCCAGCTTGGCCCCGCCGACACTGGTGTTCATGGCCGCCCCCACGGTCACCTGATAGGCGGTGCCGACATTCAGGGCCTTGGCGATGGCAACGGTCTCCGTCTCATTGCCACCGACGTTCTCGGTCCGATTGGCGCCGACGATGATGGTCTGGTTGGCGCCGATGGTCTGGCTATGATCGCGGCCGATACCAACGGCCTCATTGTTGAAGATGCTCGCCTTGCGGTTATAGCCGATGTGGATGGTCTCGTTTTGGGCCACGTGCAGGTTGTGGTTGCGGCTGATCTCGAGGTTCTCGTTGTTGACAATATGGGTGCTGCGATCATGCCCGATCTGGATATGCTCGTCCTGGTCCACCGTTTTGGTCCGCGCTCCGTGGATGGTCAAGGTTTCGTTCTTATCGACGGTTTCGGTCCGTTTGCCGTGGATCGAGATCCTTTCATCATGGTCGACCGTCTCGGTGCGGTCGTGTTTGATGTGGCTGGTCTCGTCGTGATCGACGGCCTTGGCACGATCCTTCCCGATCCGGATGGTCTCGTTATTGGTGACCTCCCGACTGCGATCATGCAGAACATG
>NZ_SMSC01000068.1:0-2952 GCF_004359955.1 Candidatus Thiosymbion oneisti | reverse complement strand
GTGACAGGCGGGGCTTTTTGTTGACGCTGGGGCCGGATTGGTGTTGGCGTGGGTCGAGGCCAGCCGTGGCGACCCATTGCTGAGCGCGCCTGTCGTCAGGGAGGACTAGCCGTTCGCCGAGGAGTTGGATGGCGCTGGCGGCGGCGATACCGGTGACGCTGATGAGGAGCTCGAAGGTATGCTGGAGCTGTTCGTCGGCGGCGATGAGGTCAAGGACGCGCTGACGCAGGGCTTCGAGGTGGGCATCGAGTTGGGCGATGCTCTGGTGCAGCTCGGCGATCAGGAAGTCGGGCGTGGTGGCAGTTTGCTCCGCGGCATGGAGTTGGTTTTTGGTTTGGGTTCGGAGCTGGTTGAGGGCGGCGATGCGGCGGGCACAGGCGCGGATGGCTAGAGCCAAGGCATCGGGGCGTTGCCAGGGGGTGATGGGCATGCGCAAGGCGAATTGGGCCAGGACGGTGGCATCGACGGCCTGGCCTCGGCGAAGCGTTTGGCGGCCTTGGGGTTGATGACCATGAGCGCCAACCCGGCGTCATCCAGGGCGAGGGCCGGATCGATGTGATACCAGCCGGTGGCCTCCAGACCGACCCGGCTCACCGGTGCCTTGCACAAGACCTTGCTCAGGGCCACATGACCGGCTGGGGTATTCTTGAACTCACGGAGTTTTCCCGGCTGACCGTCACGGTTGATAACCAAGGTAACGGATTTGCTGCTGACATCGATTCCGGCGACCTTCATGTTGGTTTCTCCACTCAGTAAAAACCGGTTAGGATAGCGACCCGGTTCCCCGACCCTGGACCCTCGCCTACCGACCTTGTGTATGCAGGCTCACGAGCACCGCTCACGGCCTCGGATACGCTCCGGTATTGGCGAAGCGGGCGGGGAGCCAATCTACGGACAGGCTCGCGGCCTCAGGGCGGGACGGCTTCCCAGATCCTCTCCATTAACTCCCTTTCTACCTGATCCTTGGCTCTCCCTTGGATACAGAACATACAAGGGTGGGGTGAGCTTGCGAACCCCTTCCTCCCCCGCAAGGAGGTAAAATCCGTTCCCCGACCAGGACACACCGCAGCAGGAGTCCAACATGCAGATTACCCTCAACGGAAATCCGACCGAGGTCCCGGACGGCATCGCCATGGGCGACCTCATCAAGCGGCTGGAGCTGATCGGCCAGCGCCTCGCCGTGGAGGTCAACGAGGAGCTGGTGCCCCGCAGCCGCCTCAGGGAGCACCGCTTGGTCCCCAGCGACCGGGTGGAGATCATTCACGCCGTCGGGGGCGGTTAACCTTAGCAATCACCTTCCGGCAGGCCCGAGCCGGCAGCCGGACCCGGCTCGGGGCCCTACTCCCTCCCATCCTCGATCGGGCCTCCAATGGAGAGTTGTAAGCGTAAACTGGCGGTCGAGTCAGTTGCGAGGGGCCAACCTTCATGGCAAGAGTTACAAACAAGGCCACGCCCGTAGCCAGGCCGCCCTCCTGCCGCCACGGGTCGAAGCTTATGTCAGCGAGACCAATCGGGTGCGGGCGATCGACGCCGCTGTCGATACGCTCGACCTGCCGGCATTGGGCTTTACCAATGCCGGCGGTGAACTCGCCCCGGGGCAACCGGCGTTCGATCCAGCCGCGCTGCTTAAGCGCGCGCTCTACGGGTACCTCAACCGCGTGCACAGCTCCCGGCGGTTGGAACGTGAGTACCGGCGCAACTTGGAACTGATCTGGTTACTGGAGGGACTGGTCCCGTGTTCTCGGACCAGCGCCGAGTTTCGCCGGGTGAACGCGCGCGGCGAACCGTGATTTCGTCTTGCTGTGTCAAGAACTGGAACTGCTCGGTGGCGAAACCATCGGCATCGACGGTTCCTGTTTCCAGGCCAGTGCCCGTGACGCCAGTATCACGACCAAGAAACAGTTGGAAAGCCAGCTAAAGCAGATTGAACGTGATCTGGAAGCCGACACCCCGTGCCTTGATGCCAACGACGCGCCGAAAAACCCGGCCGGTGACCGGTTGGGTGAAGCCCCCGCGCTTGCCGACAAGCTGGCCGCCCTCAAGGAACGCCAAGCGCGCCAGCAGGCACAACTTAAACAGCTGGCGGACCGTAGTGAAACCCAACTGTCGCGCACCGATCCCGATGCGCGGGCCTTGAGCAAAGGCAACCAGCACGTCACCGGCGACAACGTACAAAACCGCGTTGATAGCAAACACCAACACGAAGTGACCAACGCCGGGAATGATCAAAACCAGTTGAGCGGTCAATGGCTGGGTGCCATGGCCGTCCTGTCGGTCAATGAACTGACCGTTGTGGCCGACAGCGGTTACTACAGCGAGGCACAACTTGCTGCCTGCCAAGCCGCCAACGCGACTGTCTACGTCCCGATCCCGGACAAGCACAAGGCCGTCAACGCCCAAGAACGCCTCCGTGGCGAGCGCTTTCATTACCACCGTACCCTTGATGGCTACACCGGCCCCACTGGCGAGATTCTGCGGCCACGCGGCAGCGCCCACAAGGAAAATGGTATCTGGCGGATCTGTTTTTATTGTCTCTTTCTATTCTTCCAACCGGTCGCGCGTTGGTTGACGTTCAGCGGCCAGACGCGGCCGATCAAGCGCCTTGGCCTGGTTTTTCGCGCTGCTGAGGCCGAGGCGTTCACACCGTGGCTCCGCGTGCGAATACTTTCACAGTCTCCGGAGCCTGGGGAGCCAGGCGAAGTTATCTAGACCCATCCCAAATAGAGCAGTCGGCGTGGTTGGTCATGATGTCAGCGGCGCGGCGCCCGGATGGGTCGACAGCGGTATTATATGCCCTGCGCGCAGGCACGGCGGTAGCTAGAAGCCCCTCTCCCCCTGAGGGTGTCGCAAAAGGCACCGATCTTCGCCCTTTGACCCCCTCTCCCCAAGCCCCCTCGCTGCGCTCGGCGCAGGCTCTCTCCCGGCGGGAGAGGGGCTTTTGCGACACCCTCC
>NZ_SMSC01000067.1:0-3070 GCF_004359955.1 Candidatus Thiosymbion oneisti | reverse complement strand
TTGAAAGAGCATAGTATGTGGTAAGTGTGGGAGATCCTTCAGGCTGGCACTGCCAGGTGACGCGAACCACATCAATGGATGGCCGATGCCCAATGTGCTTGTTATCCCGAGCGCAGCGAGGGACCTGATTGGGCACGCCGTTTGCCCGCCGGGAGGGGTCCGTCATTGATGGGCACGCGGCGCTTGGTGCATCTGATGCAAGCTGTCGCGGCCTGAAACTTCCGTGGCATAACCGAACCTTGAAATCACCCTGATCGGTGCTTGCTTTGCCCATCCTACGGGCTGCCAGCAACGCTTAACTTAATGGCATTGGATTATGGCCTGGACGACAAATGACAAAGCTGTTTCTGTCCCATAGCAGCCACGATAAAGGCTTAGCAAGGAAACTTGCTGGCGATTTAAAAAATGCCGGGTTTGATGTTTGGCTGGATGAATGGTCTATTCTTGTCGGACATTCAATTACCGGAGAAATTCAGAGAGGTCTTGATGAAGCGGACTTCATTATCATATTACTTTCGCGCGAGGGTACGGCGTCCGGATGGATACCAAAAGAATGGCAAGCACAAATTGGTGTCGAAGCAGAGAGCAAGAAAGTACGAATCTTACCGGTTTTAGCTAGCTCTTGCGAGATGCCCATACTTCTTCGAGACAAAAAATACGCTGATCTTAGCAAAGGCTACGCAGTAGGATTGAACGACCTAATAACCGCGATCAGAGGGCATTCTGACGAAAACAATGATCGTCTCGCATCGGATACCCCTGGCGTAAGACTTAGTAGCGAGTCTGTTGCTTCGAAAACCGAAGAGTTTTCCAATCGCAAAGATAGTGTTCGTCCAACGACTTCTCCCAACATAGTTAAAGAGAGTAGTCCATGGGCGCGGCTGCTAATGAGTGTCAACAACCGAATATCCATCTTAAAGAAAGCTCAACTAATCGGAAAGGAGTGTTTAGCGCTTCCGTTTCACGAGCATCCCCGTTTTGTCCATCCCTTGGGAAGCGAGATGGTGATAACTGTACATGAGCAAGACGGACATAAAACTTCTCTGACGGACTCACCTTTCGATGTCCTGCAGCGCCCTGACGTGGTTGGTCGACTATTAGTGCTTGGTCCACCTGGGGCTGGTAAGACATTTGCGTTGACTCAGATAGCAGAACAGCTTACTCGTTGCACCCTCGAAAATCAAACAGGTGCAATCCCTATTATTCTTAATCTATCTCAGTGGACCGATGATAGGCAGCATTTGGAGGACTGGATTATTGACCGTCTACAGCAAGAATATAACTTGCTGGAACCCATTGCCAGGGAGTTGTTGGACAACGACCAATTAGCCCTTCTTCTTGACGGGCTCGACGAATTAGACCCTAATCGCCAAGATAGCTGTATCGAACGTATCAATCAACTTTTGCGTAGGTTGTCGCTGCTGACAACTGTCGTTGTGGCTTCAGACACAGACGAGTATCGCGTGTGCTTCAAAAAGCTTCGACTAAACACGGCCGTCTGTTTAGATCCGCCAAGCGACCAGGATATTGAGAGATACCTTAGAGCTCTAGGGAAGCAGCAGCTATGTAACAGGTTGCGAAGTAACACTCAACTTATGAGGATAGCAAGAACGCCACTTTACCTTAATCTTCTGGTTACCGTTCTTGAAAGTAAGTCGAAATCACGCGAGGGCTTAGCGGAGTGCGAACTCTTAGAGCAAGGCGAACTTTTTCGCAGCTTTGTCGAGAACCGGCTAGAGATTTTCGAGGATCGTGACCCTCAAAAATCCCAACAATACCTCTCCTACATTGCCCTGCAGCTCGCAAAGCACAACCAGACACAATTTCTAGTCGAGTATATGCAACCCGACTGGCTAAGCTCTCCTTGGCAGCATTTACTATATCACGCTTTAGTGAGTATTGCGGTTGGATCGGCAATTACTCTTTTGGTGATTCCTTTTAGTTCTTTTATGGCCGCTTCAAACACTGAGCTTATTGCAGAAATCACCGCTGCTTTCATCGTGGCAACCGCACTAGGGTGGATCCATAAAAGCGCCATCCGACCGGTAGAGCGCCTACAGTGGGGAGAAGTAAAGGGTGCGTTGGAAACATTGTTGGGCACGAGCATTTTGTTGGTAATCGCCGAGTTAGGACGACACGTCGTACAACGCCTTTTGGAGCGATTAAGATTACCGTGGTTTTTGACAAATACGCTAGAATGGACTGGAAAACCTCTTTCCAGATTTGGTTTGTCCTTGTTGACGGCAGTAGGATGGACGGTTAGACAATTTTTTAAGGCACTTAATGTACCCTATGCGAATATAACCAAGACACGTATTCCAAATGAGGGAATCAAAAGATCTGGCTATTTTGCACTTGCACTCTGTCTTTCTCTTGGTACTTTTGGGCTTATAATGGGTTTGTTTATTGATATTTTCGTGAGCGTTGCCCAATGTTTGCCGGAAGATGGGGAAGGAACCAACATCTCCTGCATGTTTAGTTGGGAGCATCTCTCGGATCTCAGTATAAGAAAGGGGGTTGCTCCTGTTCTAGCAATTTGGATGGCTATAATGGGTGCCACATTCGGTGGCATTTCGATTATTCAGCATTACTGGCTGAGGACGATCCTTTGGGTTGATGGCAAAATACCATTTCGATTAATCAAGTTTCTGAACAAGGCGACGCGGGGAAAGATGTTGCATAGAATAGGCGGTACGTATAGCTTCTTGCACCCATCGCTTCAACAATATTTCTGCGAACGAACGAGACGCACCGACGACTATAGCAAGGAAACTATGTTTTAGTTAAGATAGAATATTTTACCGTAGTTGATTAGTTGGGTTCCTCAGCTCTCGGGCTCGATCCCCGTTTGACCCTGCGGGGGACGCATACTTGGGGAGTGGAGTCGTATCAAGGTACGTTTTTAGTAAGATCAGGACCTCACCGACCATTTTATTCAGGCGGGAAAATTTCTTAAAGTCGAAGTAATCGATCATCTCATGGCAATAAAAGGACACCCATTTTGTTTGTTACACCCATCCGTACCTTTACGAATGAGTAGCAAACAAAGTGGGTGTCCTTTTATTGCCGG
>NZ_SMSC01000066.1:0-3076 GCF_004359955.1 Candidatus Thiosymbion oneisti | reverse complement strand
AATCGGTCGAAACTAGGTACTAGAGTGCGCCGGCAAAGCGGCGCGGGCGAATCGAGCTGCACCGACAGGGAATACCAGTAGTGGTTGCTTAGGAGCCCAAGCGTCAGAGTTTACCCGCGCCGCGGCGACGGCGCTTTCCCCTGGCCACAATGCCTGGTTGGGAACGGAGTCTTGCCGAATCCAAAGCGGCGGCGAGCAACTGCCGATCGTTTCCTATCAGACCGTAAGCGAAGCTCCACGCGCCTGCTAATCCGGCCGACCGTCCGCACGTGGGGCGATCAGGATCGGCACGTAGACCCAAAGGAAGAGCGCGAAGGCCAGCGTCCACAGGGTCCCGGAGGCGAGAGTCCAGGTCCCGTATTGCGCGGGAAAGAAGAGCGCCATGAAAACCCTGAACCAGGCTGCCGCATTCAGGAGGATGAAGGCAATGTTCGTAAGCATGGACGAGCGCATCGCGCGCCCCGTGTGACCGAGCGAGACCCGCGCCATCATGCCGAGGGTGAATCCCCCGAGAGCGCCGACCGTGAGGGCGTGGAACGCCGGGAACGCTGGTAAGTGACCCAGGCCGGCAAGCCCATCGAGGGCGAATCCGACAATCAACCAAATGTACCCTGCGTAGAGCACGGCAAGGATGGGTATGCTCCAGACTCGAGCGTCGTGCCAGCCGGCAAGACGCATGGCCTGAACCAACGCAAGCGATAACGCGATCGCGCCCGCGAGCTCCGACGACAGGAGCAGCAGGTTGGTGACCAACCAAAGGGAGGCGAGGGCGAAGGTGAACCGCTCCACGATGACTCGACTCCGCGGTTGAGCGCCTGCCACCCCTCGCTCCGTGAAGAACGGCATGACCCTGCCGGAGACGATCAAGAGCGTTAGCAGGGTAGCGTCGAGCATTAAGCGAATCCCTCGCGGCGCAGTATCCTGGGTAACTCCGATCGCCTGGAGGTGGACCAGTAGTGAGGCAATGGTCATGACGGCAAGCAGGGCGAGGAAGACCCGGTTGACCTTGTTCCGTCCGTGCCAAAGTGGCTGGTACAGGCTAAGCGCGAGGGCTGGGAAGAAGGCGACGTTCAAGGCCGCAACGGCAACTTCCGGCAGCGGGAGGAAGGGGGCGATGCGCCCCGCGAGCCACAGACCCGTCAACGCAGCCAGTGCGATGCCGGTAGGAGTTTCGATGCCGGTCCAGTTGCGTACCGCAGTAAGCAGAAATCCGGCGATCGCCGCGGCTGTGTAACCAAAAAGCATCTCATAAGCGTGCCAGGTGCCGCCGCTGTAGTAAGATCCGAAAGGAATCCAGGCTTCGAGCATACCGATCCACGCGGCCAGCAAGAGCAAAGCCGAGAATCCTGCGCCCAGAAAAAAGGGCCGGAATCCGAGCGCGAATAGGCTCATCCGCTGGTGGGGAATATTGACGGGTATCTCTGGCATCATCCAACTCCGTAAGCAAAAAGAAAAATGCTATCTGCGCCATGTCTGGCATGCCCTTGATTCGTGTCAATCGGGGGGTTCCCCTTTAGAGGCTGTCTAAAAACTAACCTATTGATTTTCTACTGGCATTGATTTTCGGCTGGCTCCCCACGCTCCAGCGTGGGAGCAGACCTGGTCCCGACGCAGGAGGGATCTGATGCTCCAGCGTCGATTAAGCGCCTCGGTAGGCTAACCGCCAACGCCGATCAGCACAGAGGAGTTGCGTCCGCTGGAGCGGACAAGCTGTCGTTCCCACGCTGGAGCGTAGGAACGAGCGTGAAATTTGAAGATTTTATACCCTAAAATCAGTATCTTAATTTTTAAACAGCCTTTTAGATGGTTACACACCGGAGCCTATGACGTGCGCTATCCACCCATTCTAGGCATTATCCGCCCCTCTTTTCTCCTATTGACGCCGATATGTGTGCTGCTTGGGATTGCTGTTGCGCATGCTTCGGATGCTGCCGTGGATTGGACGGCCGGTGCCGTAGCGATGATCAGTGCGGTCGCGGCTCACGTCAGCGTCAATGCGCTGAACGAGTACGAAGATTTCCGGTCGGGACTCGACCTGCGTACCGTACGCACGCCGTTCAGCGGCGGGAGCGGGACCCTGGTTGCCGGTCCCGGGCTGGCGGGAGCGGCGCGCATGATCGGGCTGGGGGCGCTGGTGCTGGCAGCCCTTTGTGCGCTGGTCCTCGTCTGGCGCGTGGGTTGGGGCCTCCTGCCTATCGCTGCCTCGGGATTGGTCCTCGTTTACTTCTACACGAGTAAGATCAGCCGCAATCGCTGGCTATGCCTGGTCGCCCCCGGACTTGGTTTTGGTCCCCTGATGGTTGTCGGTACCTACTTTTCCGTGACCGGTACCTGGTCTGGGAGTGCCTTACTCGCCTCGCTGGTTCCGTTTTTTCTTGTCAGTAATCTGCTCCTGCTGAACCAGTTTCCGGACGTGGAGGCAGACCGATCCGGGGGCAGGGATAACCTTCCCGTTGCGTTGGGATTTCAACCTAGCCTCCTTGTTTACGGACTGTTCGCAGTCCTCGCTTTCGCGAGTCTCGGTCTCGGCGTGGCGGCAGGTCTTCTGCCGCCCACGGCATTGATTGCAATGAGCACCTTGCCGATTGCCGTTGCGGTCTATCGCGGAGTGAACAGGACCATCCAGGCTGGCGGTCCCGTTACGTCGGCTCTCGTGCCGTCGCTGGCGCTGAACGCCGTGCTATGCCTTCTCACACCGGCACTTTTCAGCGTGGGGATGCTGCTTGGGCGCTAGGGGGTGTTCTCAATTAACAACTGGGTTGGGCTTAACGCTATGTTTTTCTATACATTAGAAATTGGTCACTTCATCCACTGGATGAAACGGGTAACTTAATATATCGATTAAAATCATAGTGTTATCCCTAATTGAGAACACCCCCTAGTACAGCTGCGTATAAAAACCGGAAACAAGAACCACGAATGGACACGAATGAACACGAATGCTTCCAAACCAGCACAACAAGCCCCTCTCCCGCCGGGAGAGGGGTTGGGGAGAGGGGACCGAATGGTTGTGGGCAATGTTTCCGTTAATTACGCGCAGGTGTACTAGTACCCCATTTCGCATGATTTTGCTGTA
>NZ_SMSC01000065.1:0-3902 GCF_004359955.1 Candidatus Thiosymbion oneisti | reverse complement strand
TAGTATACCGCCGCCGATACCAACAACCCAGGGATTTGAGAGTATTTCCATCATTCAATTCCTAATTAGAGCCTAACATTCATCACTCATCACTCATACAGGATTCGATATCCGCGACTGTCTTAGGCGCGCGCATGGACAGGACCTCATTGCCCTCGGCGGTAATCAGGACATCGTCCTCGATCCGGATGCCGATGCCGCGGTAGTGCGCGGGGGCCTTGGTGCGATCCGCCGGGATATAGAGTCCGGGCTCCACCGTGAGCACCATGCCGGGTTCCAGCCGCCGCCACTTGCCGCCGACCCGGTAGTCCCCGGCGTCGTGGACATCCATGCCCAACCAATGGCCCGTGCGGTGCATGAAATAGGGCTTGTACTTTTCCTTTTTAATGAGCTTGGGGACCGCCTTCCTGCCGCCCTTGAGGATCCCCAGCTCCACCAGTCCCTCGGTCAAGGTGCGCACGGCGGCCTTGTGCATCGCGTTCCAGCGGTTGCCGGGCACCGCCTTGGCAATGGCCGCCTCCTGGGCCGCCAGCACCAGCTCGTAGAGCTCCCGCTGGGGCGGGCTGAAGCGGCCATTGACCGGAAAGGTGCGGGTAATATCCGCGGCATAGCCCGCCAGCTCACAGCCGGCATCTATGAGCACCAGCTCCCCGTCCGCGAGCCGGTGGCGGTTATCCACATAGTGCAGCACACAGGCATTGGCGCCGCTGCCCACAATCGGGGGATAGGCCTGGAAACGCCCCCCGCGGGCGGCGCAGGTCTGCACGAACTCGGCCTCGAGCTCATATTCCCTCATCCCGGACCGACACAGGCGCATCACCCGGCGGTGGGCAGCGGCGGAAATCCGGACTGCCCGCCGGATGATCTTGAGCTCGGCCTTGCTCTTGCGAAGACGCTGCTCGGACAGCAGCCGCTCCAGGGCCACGAACTCGGTCGGAGCATGCACCCCGGAGCGCACCTTACCCCGTACCACATTGACCCACTCCATCAGGCGTTGGTCGAGCGCCGGGTTAGCGCCCGCCGGATAGTAGACCCGATCCCGGTCCTCCAGCAGCTTAGGCAGGACCTCGTCCAGCTTATCGATAGGGTGGGCCTCAGCGGCGCCGAAGTCCTGCCGGACCCCCTCGACACCGGAGCGCGCGCCTTCCCACAGCTCCCGCTCGGAATCGCGCGGCCGGCAAAAGAACACCAGCTCGCCCTCCTTGCGCCCCGGTACCAAGACCGCCAGCGCCTCCGGCTCAGGGAAACCCGTCACATAGAAAAAATCGCTGTCCTGGCGGTACGGGTAATGTACATCCCGGTTGCGAACCGATTCGGGAGCCGCCGCCAGGAGGGCAATGCTGCCGGGCTTCATGGCGGCGGCCAACCGCCGGCGGCGACGTTTGTATTCCGCAGCGGTCATCGACCCACTCCGGCCACGGGACACTGCTCCTCGTAAACCAGCATGACCGCCACCCGGACAAACTCCGTCAGCTCCGTCAGGGCCTGCTCATTTTCCTCGGAATCGTCCAAATCCTTAAGATCCAGGTGGGTGATGGCGGCAAAGTCGTCGCAGACCTCCCGGACCGGCCCCGAGAACTGGCTCACATCCATCCCGGCTAGCCCGAGGCCATACAGAAAGCCGCGGCTCCAATCGTAGAGAGCCACTGCCCGCTCCGCCAGGGGTGCCGAGTCCTCGGGCAGCAGTGGTGTGAAACCCAGGTACGGGTCGGCGATCCCCGTCCGGGTACGCGCCGCCAGGTCCTGCAAGGAACGCCGACATGCCCAGGTCGAGGGATCAGCAGTCGAGCGATCGGCGGCGGCGCCCGCCAGCAGCTCAGCGATCCAGGACTCCGCCGCCTGCGGCTCGCCGGTACACAGCATGGCGCACAGAATACCGTGGGCCTCGGCAGCGCTGGGGCCTAGAGCGGAGACAGCCAGCCGCTCGTTAAGCTCATGATAATGAGTACAAAAATCTGATGCTTGCATCGCTGGGGGCCGGTGCCGGAAACTACGGGAAGGCCACTTTTCATCATAGCATGGTGCGCAATGAATTGACCCCAGCGCCGACGCCTTCTATAGTGCCCTCCAGTTATCCCTTGGGAAGCATAGCCTGTGCCGAACTTCGACCTCGACACCCTGGAGCGGCAGGTAGAAGAGTTGATCCTCACCTGCCGTCACCTTAGAGAAGAGAACGACTCGTTGCGTGTGCGCCAAGATCACCTGGTCACGGAGCGGGCCGAACTCATCGGAAAGACGGAGCTGGCCCGCAGCCGTGTGGAATCCATGATCGCCCGTTTGAAATCCATGGAGGAAGAGCTATGAGCGAGGAGCCCATTGCCGTTTCGGTCCGGATCCTGGACAAGGAATACCGGGTTTCCTGCGCGCCGGACGAAGAGGCGGGCCTGCGTGAAGCCGCACGCCTATTGGACGAGCGGATGCGCAAGATCCGGCAAACCGGGCGCATCCTGGGCGCCGACCGGATAGCCGTCATGGCGGCCCTGAATATCGCCTACGAGTTGGCCAAGATCCAGAGCAGCAAAACGCCAAGCGAGCAGGAGCTCGACCGACGCCTGGGAGACCTCCAAAAGCGTCTCGGCGATACCTTGACGACGCAACATCAGGATGCCCCGGCGACGCAACATCAGATGGACGCGCGGGACGAAACGGTATAACCTGCGGTTTAGACATCCCCTGCGGTGTACGCGAGTGGCCTGGGTATTTTCTTGAGCCTAAATCGTACCCTGGGGGCAATAGGAATAAGGCCGTTGTGCATGTCCGCCCGGAGCGGAAAGCCTGAAGCCGACTTCCCCGCCCCCACTTGAACCGTCCGGTTCAAGAACAAAGGTCCATGTCGGCACCGGCGGGGGATGTCGCTTCCCATTTCCATGACCCCTGCTGGCACCCTCAGACGCCGCCTGCGTGCCGCGCGGGTAGCACTCGGTCCCGCCGAACAACGGCGCCATGCCCGTGCCCTGGCCCGTTCCCTGGGCAGGCAGATCGCTTTCCTGCGCACCTGCCGCGTCGGTGCCTACTGGAGCTCAGACGGCGAGATCGATCCCTGCCCCCTGTTGCAGCAGGCCCATACCCGTCGCAAGCGCTGCTTCCTGCCCGTGCTCCGGCCCCACCCGCACCGGAGGCTCTGGTTCCTGGAGTACCGTCCGGGCGACCCGTTGGCAAACAACCGCTTCGGCATCCCCGAGCCCCGTCTACGCAACCGGCGCGTCCGACTCCCCTGGGCCCTGGACCTGCTGTTGGTCCCCCTCGTCGGCTTCGACGCCCGGTGCAACCGGCTGGGCATGGGGGGCGGCTATTACGACCGCACCCTGGCCTACCTGCGCCGACGCCGCCACTGGCGCCGCCCCCGGCTGATCGGCATCGCCCACGAGTGCCAGCGGGTGGAGGCGCTGACACCGAACCCGTGGGATGTACCTTTGGATATGATCGTGACCGAGGCATGCATCTATTCACGGAAGGACGCGCATCTAGGGTAGGCTGTGCCCACCGAACGGGCCGCGGAAAGATCGGTTGCTGAGGAACGACCAACACCACAGACGAAAAAACGAAACAATCCGTGGAAATCCGCGTAATCTGCGGATAAAGTAAAGCAGGTCGAAAAAACATTCAAAGGAAGCCTCCATGACACCATCTTTTTTTTCGCAGTTCTTTCCCTGGTTGAACGTTCAGGGACTTTCAAGTAGGGATGTCAGTGTAGACGTAGGCCATGGGACCCGGTTGACTTCGCATTTTCACTTTAGTGGTGACCCTCGAATTGAGGAAGAGGTCGTAGAGAAAGTAGCCAGCTATGGCAAACAGCTCGGGGTCTTGTCCGAGGTGGTGCTGGCACTTGCCGAAGGGAAAGAGGACGAAAAGGTCAATCGACTGAAGAAAATGGTGGCTGACATTGAAAAGATTAAGGAAAA
>NZ_SMSC01000064.1:0-4090 GCF_004359955.1 Candidatus Thiosymbion oneisti | reverse complement strand
AGCAGCAAAAGGCGGAACCGCCGAGCTTCGGATTGAGTATGGGAAAAATAATCCGGTAGCTTCAATCTATCGGCAGATGATGCGGGCTCTCGCAGATTAAAACGAAGCAATCTGTGAGAATCGGCATAATCTGTGGACAGAAAAAATAAAAATAATCTGGTCTTTTGCGACCGATTTGCGTCCATTAGCGTTTATTTGCGGACTTCATTTGCGGATAAAAATGATTCCCATGTAAAGGGGGCCGAAAGATGCAGATGCGACTGCTCAAGGATCTGAAGATCGATTTCATGGGCCGGCGTCGGGAAGCGATGCTCTTTTCCGCCGTCCTCATCCTGGTCGCCGTCGCTGCACTCGCCATGCGCGGGCTCAACTTCGGGCTCGACTTCACCGGCGGCACCCTGATCGAGGTGGGCTACGAGGACGCGGTGGAGCTCGAGTCCGTGCGTGCGGGTCTTGCGACCGGTGGGCTCCCGGATACCACGGTGCAGCACTTCGGGACCTCGCGGGACGTGCTGATCCGTATCGCGCCCGAGGCGGGAAATACGATTGGATCGGACCTCAGCGACCGGGTTTTTAGTTCCTTAAGCGCCGCCGCCGAAGGCCGGGTGGAGCTGCGCCGGGTGGAGTTCGTCGGCCCCCAGGTGGGTGACGAGCTCACCGAGGACGGCGGCCTGGCCATGCTCTACGCCATTCTGGGGATCCTCATCTATGTAGCCCTGCGCTTCGAGTACCGGTTTGCCGTAGGCTCCGTCATCGCCCTGGTGCACGACGTACTCATCACCATCGGCCTGTTCGCCCTGTTCCGGATTCCATTCGATCTGCCGGTGCTGGCGGCCGTATTAGCGGTTATCGGCTATTCCCTGAACGACACCATCGTGGTCTTCGACCGCATTCGAGAGAACTTCCGCAAGATCCGCAAGGGCGATGCGATAGCCGTCATCAATACCTCCCTCAACCAGACCATCGCGCGCACCCTGGTGACCTCCTTCACCACCTTGCTGGTGTTATCGGCCCTGTTCATCTTCGGCGGCGAGATCATCCACAGCTTCGCCTTGGCGTTGATCGTAGGCGTCGTCATCGGCACCTACTCGTCCATCTATGTAGCCAGCACCTCCGTCATCCTCATGGGTGTGAGCAAGGCCGATCTGATGCCGGTAAAGAAGGAAGGAGCGGAATTGGATTCGATGCCTTAGTACCCAGCGAGGCTTCGCCTCAGACCAGCAAGGCGTGAATTTTGGTCCGGAAACCAGATAGGCACAAACCTAACATTGGTGTGAATCCATGTGCTTGTCGTTTAACGCCAAGGCGCTAGGTCGCCACGACGCAAAGAAAACCAAAATGATCTTTGCGTTATTGCGCCCTGGCGTTAAATTCGAAGGGGACTAAAGGGTTACTACTCGATTTTTTGTGCCGCGCACAAACTTGACTCATTTGTAAAGCTTCGGGTCCCTCAAGGATCCTAGTTTCGACCGATATTGCAAATTCACAACCTCTGGTTGACTCTCACACTCCAGCGTCAAAGCCAGCAGTATCAATCGAAACCAGGTACCAGTATGGATTGTGGTATATAAGGCGTTTCGACGTACTTAAACACGGCGACTCGCCGTCTACTACCTGTTAGGCATCTCAAGAGGAACCGGCGCTATGAATCTACATGAGTGGCAATTATTACTAGAGTATGAAAACATCACTTGAACATCTGCCAGATCAAAAACAGCAGGAATTACAAAGAGCTATCGAAATCATTCGAGAAGAGATTAATTTCGATATGCTTATATTGTTTGGGAGTTATGCCCGTGGTGACTGGGTTGAAGACCTTGACCCGGAAACACTTCTCTACCGCTATCAAAGCGATTTCGATTTACTTGTTATTACCGAAACACCCCGTCAAGCAAGCAAAATTGAGCAAAACAGTCAACTTGCTCAACGTTTGATCAAAACTATCCACCGAACTCCAATCAGCCTGATTGCCGAAGATATCCAGTTTGTAAATCGGCGGCTGAGGAAAAGCCAGTATTTTTATATTGATATTTTGCGGGAAGGCATCCTTCTATATGACTCGGGTAAATTTGAATTGGCAGAGCCAAAAGAAATTACTGGCTTAGAGAGGAAAAAGCTCGCTGAAGAAGATTTTGAGTATTGGTTTGGTCAAGCGGAAATATTTATTGAAGACCACCAGTACAATTTTAGCAAAGGGTTAACGGATGACAAATATCTAAGTATGGCTGCATTTTTACTCCATCAAGCGACTGAACGTTTGTATGGTACAATCTTATTAGTATTTACTCGCTATAAACCAAGTACTCATGATTTGGAGAAGCTCAGCCAGAGAGTTGGGAGTATTGAACCTAAATTTTTATCGATATTTCCAAAGGCCACAGAAGAAGAGAAAGTGTGCTTTAAACTTCTCCGAAAGGCTTATGTGGATGCCCGTTACAAACCAAGCTATACAATTACAAAAGAGCAGTTGGCATGGTTAGCTGAGCGTGTGAGCCAATTGAAAGAGCTAACAGATAAATTGTGCAAAGAGAAAATTGAAAGCTTTAGCTAGCCCCAAAAAAGAAAAGAAGAAAAGGGACCGGGCTCAATTAAGTTTCTAGCCAATGTAAAAATCGCCTAACACGCCCATCAAGCCGACGCCATACTGCGCATCGAGCTCGGAGAAGTTCTGAAGCATTATCGCAGTGCAGTATGGCACGGCTTATGGGTGACGTTAGCAGTAGAAAAATCACGCATAGAAGTGTCGGAGGTGAATTTATGCCGGGTGAAGTCCATACAATGTCATTCAATATGTCATACGTACAAAGGCATAGTGACGTACCTCAAGCATTATTTGATGAGATAAGCAACCGAAAATGCGCTTTATTTCTCGGGGCGGGCGCATCTCTTGGTGCGCATGATAGTAATGGGGAAAGTCTTCCCGCATGGTGGCAAATGGTAGAAGAACTTCTAAATTTATTGCATGCAGTTGATCCACTTGATCAACAAACAATAGATGAGATGAACGATTTAATGAAACATGGGGAGCTTTTAGCACTGTCTGAATGGCTTGATTACAAATTACCAAAAAAGAATTTTTCTGACTATCTTAGAAATAGGTTAGCTACAGCAGATGGCTCAATAATTCATGAAATCTTATCAAAAAAGAAATTTGCAGGAGTTATCACAACAAATTACGATAACCTTGTGGAGCGTTACTGGGCTAGAGCCGGATAGCAGCCTTTCGTCGTAACTCCTCATATTAACCCTACAGATATGAATCAAGCGCTTTCCTGCTTGTCCAGTCAAAACGGTAATTTAATACCAGTTATTAAGCCACACGGCACATGGGAACAGCGTGAAAGCATCGTGTTTGGCCCATTAGCTTATCGCCAAATAATGTTTAACAACGAGCCGTTCCGAAATTTCATGAAGACGATTTTATCGGAATATACTATTTTGTTTGCGGGCTTATCTTTTAAAGATCCTAACCTGCAATCACTACTTCAATGGGTACGGACTATTACAAACGGAAATACTCCTCTTCATTACGCAACCATGGAAAATCGTGGACAGATATTTAAGAGGTATTTTAGTGAGAATTTTGGTGTTCGTCTATTAACGTATCCTGTTCACAAGAGCAGAGATCATTCCGAGTGCAACAAAATATTCAAAACCCTTCCCGAATAAAACTGCTAACAAAAAGCTCCAACCGACTGCCCAAAGTGCCGCTCGTTACGCTCGCGTCGCTTTGGGCAGCGGCTGAGCTTTACGTTAGGCGCAGCAAAAAATGAAGAAACTTCGCGTCTATCTTGATACCTCGGTAAAATGTGGTCCACTATGGCGTGCCCTTACAACAAGCTCGATCCCTTGTTGCTGACACAACTCTCGGAGAATTCCTCCGATAAATCGCACGCCGACGATATTTCGGCACAAATACAAGATGGTATTTGCAGTACCATTTTATGTGGGATTGGTTTTGCCAATCTCGCATGATGATCTTCTTCCACTTTGGTTGATGGGAGGGAGATCATCTCTACTATAGTCCCATGCGCGACGGAATGGCCGAGCCTTTCGGAGCCCACCGCCAGAGGCGATGGCTTACCTGTTG
>NZ_SMSC01000063.1:0-4318 GCF_004359955.1 Candidatus Thiosymbion oneisti | reverse complement strand
GCGCTGCGTGGGAACGTGGAAGCTCCGTGCCACGGAGAGCATCAGGCCGGTGTTCACCATTGCGTATACACGGGAACCGAACCTGCCGGCGGTCCGGCGTTATCCGGTGCGGCCCGGAAGGCGTCTGCGCTGACCGTTGCCGACAGCTAGTGATTGGGTGCGTAAGCCGTCTGAAAGACGGCGGCCCCAGCGTCCCCGGAACCGACGACACTTTGTCGACCCCTGGGACCGACGACATTCTGTCGGCCCCTGGGACCACCGACATTCTGTCGGCTTCTGGGACCGCCGACATCTTGTCGGCCCCCGGGATCGCCGACATTTTCTTGTTCCCATGCGCTGCGTGGGAACCAGAGACCGGGAGAGGGGCTTTGGCAACATCCTCCTACGGGGCTATCTCCATCCCAACACCCGCCGCCCCGCATCGATGATTGCCGGACAGCGCCAGCCCCGTAGGGCGGGACAGGCCAGGGACGGCCGCATCCCGCCGGGCACGCGAACCGCATCATTTCCAGGGGGCAGTTGTCAGTTGTCAGACTTTGGACTGATAACTGCCCTCTGATAACTGATAGCTGCCCCCCAACACCCGCCGCCCCGCATCGATGATCACGTCGGGTGGGCTGTGCCCACCACTAGCGTGCTGCTAAGGCTCATCGGGTCTCCGAAACACTCCGCGGCGCGGAGCTTCCGCGTTCCCACGCGGCGCGTGGGAACGAGAAAAGACCTGTAGGGTGGGTTGTGCCCACCGGCTCAGAGCGGGTGCCGGGTACATCATCCGGCTCACAGACTCCAGCGTCACGGGACAGCTCCCAACACCCGCCGTCCCGCGTCGATGATTGCCTGGCAGCGCCAGACCAGGCGTTCTGATCCGACCAACCCCTTGGCCCGCAGCAAATTCTTCCAGTAGAGCCGGCGCAGCAGGGGGTCTGAGATCCAGCCGCGGCAGGGTCCCAGATCGTCCTGCCCGAGCCAATCGGCAATCCGTTGGGCGTCTTCCCAGGTCCGGGTGAGTGTGATGAATTGGGACTCGATCTGCTTGGAACTCGCCAAGTTCCGGATACAGGCCTCGGGCGGCGCGCCCTTGGCGCGGCAACGCAGGGTCTCTTGGATCAGGCGTGGATGGCCGCCGGTGACCTCAAGCATGTCCCAGGCTCCCTCCGGCGTCAGATCCAAGGGGGGACGGCCCTGCCGGGCAAGTTCCATCAGATCGCCGGTATTGAGCTCGGGCCAGTCCAGGGGCTCGGCATGACTCAAGAGAGACAGATCGCCCTGGGCATGTTTGAGCTCGGCCAGCCCCTCACCCCCGACCAGCACCATACGCAAGGCATCATCGTGGGCATCGGATAGGCCGCGCAGGCCACTCGCGAGTCGCCGGCGTCCGATATTGGAGCATTTGCTGAGGCCGGCGACGAGCAGGAACAGCCGCTCGCCGCCGATGAGCCGCTGGTCCAGGTAGTCCTCGAACGCTAAGGCGCTCTCGGCGGGTGGATTCATCCCGGCACGTCTGCCCAGGACGTGGAAGAACTCGGCCTCGTCAGCGTCAGGATTGCGCGGCGGGACCAGATACAGGGTCTGGTCCGCATCGAAACGGTCCTGCGCGCGCTCACGCAGGACCTCCAGGACAGCGTGCCGCTCTTGGTTTTCCTGGGCGAGCAGGATCAGGGTCGGAGAGGTGTAAAGGTGCTCGAAGATCTCGTCCAAAAACCGGACATCAGTCGGTGTCAGGATCTCACGGCCGCCGGGAATATATGACTGGGCACTGGTGTCTTCACCCGGCTTTTTGCCGGTGATGCCCCAGATCAGCCTGTCGATACCCTCCGCATCGAGTTCCCCGCGCAGATCGACCCAGATACGGTTGCCCAAAAACAGGGGCAGCTCGGGCTTTGACGGGGCCTCTGGCAGCAGGACCGGGATAATCGGGCAGCCGTCCTTGACGGCAAGGCGCAGGGCAGCCTGCATCTCCTGGTCTTGCCAGGGGCCCAGGCCATCGGCGGCGATACAGACCGCCACACTGCCGCAGGTCTTGATAGCTTGCTCCAGCAGATCCTGCCATGACAGTCCGGGACGCAGCTGCTCCTCATCGAGCCAACACTTGAGCCCCTGCTCGGTCAGGGCCTGCTTGAGCGCCCGGACGGTGGGTTTGTCGCTGCTGTTGTGGGATAGGAAGACATCGAAGTTGGGCATGGACAGTCCTCGGTGGCATTCACTTAAGTCCGAATTATGCCTGCCGAGCTTGCAGATCGGAACCGGGTAGTGGCTCAGTTCGCGAAAAAACGCAAGGACGCAAGGACGCCAAGACGCAAAGAAAGAACAAAGAATCTTTGCATCTTGGCGCCATTGCGTCGTGGCGTTAAATGGGCCGGAAAGTGAGCGGCCAAGCATAAAATTTTTAAACTGAGCCTCTGCCCAGAACCGGGTCGTGTTGACTTTTGGAAGGTCCGCCCGGCGGACTCTAGAGTCGATCAAATGGTTAGCTGTCAGGTCAGAGTACCATATGTCATCTCGACCGCAGGGGGCTGTCATCCCGAGCCTAGCGAGGGATCTTCCGGCTTGGTAAAAGTGCCTGGCGCATAAGATTTCTCGCTGCGCTCGAAATGACAAGCAACAAAACCAGCCGGGTAGTGGTAAATTTTCGGCTGGCTCCCCAGGCTCCAGCGTCGATTAAGCGCCTCGGTAGGCTAACCGCCAACGCCTATTAGCACCGAGGAGCTGAGTCCGCTGGAGCGGACACAACGGCGTTCCCACGCTGGAGCGTGGGAACGAGCGCAGGATTCCAGCCTTGACAATGAGCCGCTGACGATAAAATCTCAGGGTTACGTGAAGCCGACCGAGGGTGTGGTGCGCGGCCTTCGGCAGACGCGTGATGACATCGGGTGGGATGGGATCAGGCAGAAACTGGGAATGCACATCAGGCTGCTCGCCAATTGCCCGATATGGCCCCTGCACTGGGGTTCGGATGTTTGCTCAAGCACTTCCGGAGTGCTACATTCCGCTGCGGGATCTTTTCGTCATATGGAAAAGCTGACCAAACAGTCATAAATAGGAATCGGATGCCGTCATACCGAGATCAACTCAACTACAGGCCTCTAGCTATGTATTTCTTATCCGAGCTCCGAGCGATCCTAACAGCCCTGTTGGTAGCTGGTATCATAGCCGGTTTAATCGGTTGCAGCTCAGAAAACGGTGCTCCCTCCGATAGCCAGGCCATAAAATGGGGTGGTCCGAAAAATATCGCTATGCTGCCCATTATCGCCCAGAACAAGCGTCTCTTCGAAAAACACCAACTCCAAGCCGGCTTTTCGTACCTGCAAACCGGAAAGATGACGCTTGACGCGGTGATGCGAGGCGAGATCGATTTCGGCGTTATTGTCGAGGCTACCCTTGCCGTTGCCGCGTTTCAACCCGATTTGGGGATAAAGGTTATTGCGATCAACCAGGAAAAACTCGACGATGCCATTGTCGCGAGAAGGGATAGCAACATTAATGTCGCCGCTGACATGAGGGGTAAACTTCTCGGCGTTACCCACGGCACCAGTGCGCAGATGTATGCCTTTAAATTTCTGAAGGTCAATGGTATCGATCCGGCACGAGTCAATATTGTCGATCTGTCCCCTCCGGCGATTGTTGCTGCCCTCAATAACGGTGATATCGATGCCGGTAGTGTATGGCAACCCTATCGGCACAAGCTCAACCAACAATTAGGAGACAATGCGGTCAACTTCACCAATGGAGGTATCTATCGCGGATATGCCATCATCGCCGTCAAGGAAGGGTTCCTGACCGAAAATCCCGACCAGGTGAACCGTTTCCTCTCCGCACTCAAAGAGGCCGAGCGCTATATTAGAGAAAACCGACAGGAATCGGTCGGGATCATCGCCAAAGCGATGGATATCGATGCAAAGCTCCTGGATTCACTCTGGGGTGAATACAAGGTCGAGCTGAGTATGACGCCGGAATTGGTATCGGCGATGCGCGATGAAGGTAATTGGATTATCGACAATAGCGATGAGTTCAAGAGTAAGTCGTTGCCTGATTACCAGAAACTCATAGATGAAACGGTATTGCAGGATTTGTTTCCATAGCAATGGGGTAGTGGTTAATATTTAAATGATTTGTTGGGCACGCCGCCGTCCAAAAGATGCGGTTCGCTGCCTGCCCCGTCCCTGGGGCGGGTGTCGTAAAAGCGGTGGCATCAGCTGCCAGTCTGTGAAGTTTAAACCACAGAGGGCACAGAGAACGCAGAGAATTAGCCGGTGCCTTTCTCTGTGCGCTCTGTGTCCTCTGTGGTTCGAAAAGACTTTTGCGACACCCTCCCGGGGCG
>NZ_SMSC01000062.1:0-5366 GCF_004359955.1 Candidatus Thiosymbion oneisti | reverse complement strand
AAGGTCGAAGTGATCGATCATCTCATCATCAGCGACGAAACCTATCATAGCTTTGTCGATTCGGGGATCTTCAAGAAACTTCAGGCAAGCGAACGATGGATTCTGCCTTATAAACTCAAGGAGAGATACAGGAGTGAAGGCAAAAAAGAGGGGTTAGATGAAGGGATTCAATTTGGGGAGAAGAAAAAAGCTGTTGAAATGGCAATAGCATTAAAACAACAAAATGTTGAAATCTCGATTATTGCCAAAGCCTCCGGATTACCGGAAAAGGAAATTGGAGAGTTATAACAGGAAAGGGGCCAGGCTCAGTTGATGGGTCGTTTTTCGCAGCTTATTTCGGTTGCCCCGGCACCGCCTGCCGGGCGTTGGTTCGTACCGACCCGATGGCGTATCATCACGACTCCTATGTCGCCCCAGGGTTCGCCGACCATGCCCTACGGAATTTTGTCCGCGTTCTTTCCGGTCGCCCTGTTCGCCCTCGGCGGCCAAAGATAAAAAGGACGCCCATTTTTTATTTCTGGACATAAGGAAAATTCAACGTGACCAAAGACGAAACCTTACGCAGGTTAAAGGTTGCCAAGACAGATTTAGCGCGCCGATTCGGCGTCACCGATCTGGCGCTATTCGGCTCCCAAGCCCGTAACGATGCCGGCGTGGCGAGTGACGTCGACATCCTGGTGAGCTTCGATGGTCCAGCGACTTCACGGCGCTATTTCGGCGTGCAATTCTACCTGGAGGATCTCCTCGGCCGCCCGGTGGACTTGATCAGCGACAAGGGGATACGTCCGGAGCTACGGCCCTTTATCGAGCGGGAAGCGATTCATGTCTGAGTCCGAACCGGGCGAGCGCGAATGGCGTTTCTACATCGGCGATATGCTCGACTTTGCGCGCAAGGTACTCGCCTATACTGCAAACTTGGACCAGCAAGGTTTCGTCACGGACGGGCTCACCTATGATGCGACCCTGCGCAACCTGGAGCTTATCGGCGAGGCCGCTACCCGAATTCCCGAGAGCGTGCGCGCCGCACACCCAGATATTCCTTGGCGCCAAATCGTCGCGACCCGCAACCGCCTCGTCCATGCCTACCTTGGCATCGACAACGACACCCTTTGGAGCATCATAGAGGACGATATTCCAGAACTGATCGCGACCCTCGAACGCCTGCAGCAGGCGGAAAAAGGTAGGGAATGAAAGGAGGAATGAAAGGAATGAAAGGACACCCACTATCTCACCAACGACCACCGGCTCATGGTCGAGCGTGCGGACCGACTGCTGCGGGGCATCGAGATCCTCCGAACCAGACTGGGCGCCGCCGAGGCCATCATCGGCATCGAGCGCAACAAGCCCGACGCCATCGCTATCCTGAACCGGCAGCTCTGGCCCAACCAGCCGGTACGCGTCGTGCCCCTGCGGGTCAAGTATCCCCAGGGCGATTCCAAGATGATGATCAAATCCCTGCTCGGGATCGAAGTCCCCGCGGGCCTGCACGCGGCGGATCTGGGCATCATCATGAACAACGTCAGCACCATCGCCGCCATTGCGGACTGGTTCGACACCGGCATGCCCTACATTGACCGCATGGTCACCGTCTCCGGCCCCGGCATCGAACGACCGTCCAATCTGATCGTCCCCCTGGGCACGCCGGTGCGGGAAGTGCTGCGCTACTGCGGGGGCCTGAGCGACGACACCCGGGAAGTCATCATGGGCGGCCCCATGATGGGCACCCCCATCGCCAGCCTGGATGCCCCTATCATCAAGAGCAGCTCCGGGATCCTCGCCTTCACCGCCACCGAGACAGCACGCCCCCAGGAATACCCCTGCATCCGCTGCGGACGCTGCCTGGAAGCCTGCCCCTACTTCCTCAACCCCTCCCGATTGGCCCGGCTGGCAAAATCCCGGATGTACGAAGAGATGAAACACATCCAGATCATGGAATGCGTCGAATGCGGTTCCTGCACCTACGCTTGTCCGTCGGGGATACCCATCGTGCAGTTGATCCGTACCGCCAAGCGGGCGTTGCGCGGGCATAAGTGAGGTTGTGTTGTAGATTCGGCGCGGCATTATAGCCGGTAGGTTGGGGTGAGCTTGCGAACCCCAATCTACGCGGGGATTCCGCCAAGGATAAACAAGATGGGAGAAACAAAATGGGTGTCCTTTTTCTCTTTAAGACCGCGTTACCTTGCTTCCCCCGGACCTCGTTCAGCCCATTCGCGGCCAGATGGCTATAGCGAGCGAACTGCACCGCAAAGATCTGGCAGCCGGACTCGGTGAGGTCTACCTCCCCTACGCACTGGGGCGCAAATACCCCAGGGCGGCGAGGCAATGGGGCTGGCAATACTTGTTTCCCTCCGAAAATACCGCCGTCGACCCGCGCTCGGGCAAGACCCGGCGTCATCACATCGGTGAGTCGGCCATCCAACGCGCTGTAAAGAAGGCCATATCCGCCGCCGGCATCCACAAGCACGGCAGCTGCCATACCTTGCGTCATTCGTTCGCCACGCATCTTCTCGACGACGGCTACGATATACGCACTGTACAAGAGCTTCTCGGTCACAAAGACGTTCGGACCACCATGATCTATACGCACGTGATGAACAAGGGGCCGCTTGGCGTGAAGAGCCCCCTGACACAGCTGATCAGGTTCTGATTGATTGCGACGTTGGCGCACCATGGTTACGCAGACTACATTGCGACCGGGACAAAAAGGCACCAAGGGCCTAGCGAAAAAATACGGGGATCGGTTAGTATGTGTTCGCTACAAATATGATCAGCAGACCGGCCGGCGATATACGACGGTCGAGTTGATCGAAGAAGAGATCGATTGGCAAAGTGATCCGAAGGCTGCCAAGGCACAAGAGCCAGTACATCCGCAGCAACTCCTCGGTGTAAGGGTTGAGTACTGGGAAACGGATATAAGGGACAAGGTCAAGGCGGCCGGAGGTATTTGGCGACCTCGGCATAAGCTCTGGGAGATGCGATATGAGGACGTGGTGGCGCTGGGCCTAGAATCGCGGATTGTTGAGGATGATTTTAGAGGGCCATAAGCACAATGATCATGGGTACCTAAATATAGGAACCTAAATGTAGGTTCCTATATTTGGGTACCTAATACTAGGCACCGGCACCTATATTTAGGAACATGTTAATAAATATAGGTACTTTAGTTGCGGCGGAGAAGCCGTCGATTGCACGTTAGGCTCGGAAAAATGGAATGAATACACAACGAGTAGTTGTCTTTCTTGATCTGCTTGGATTTAGCAATCTGGTATTAGAGCGTCCTCCTAGTGATGTTGTCGTAATTTACGACAAATTATACCTTTCGCTTGTAGAAACCATGATTAAGCTTTTAGGTAAAAAGTTGTGTGATGCTGTAAATAATAAGAAAAGTATCGACCATGATTCACATACTCGATTGTTAGATAGCTACGTTCAGCTTGCAAATGATATTCAGTCTGGAAAGTTCTCATTTTCGAAATTTAGTGAAACTACTGAAGACGCTCTTCCTTTAAATGTCATGATTGTATCAGATGGCTTAATAATTTATACAAACTCATTAGGTTCATACCAAGAAGAGTTTTCTGCTATTGAGACTATGATAATTGCAATAAGAGATTTAATGGTCAGAATGTTCGATATTGGTATATATATGCGAGGAGCAATTAGCATTGGAGAATTCATTATAGATTTAGATAGGAACGTCTACTTTGGAAAAGCTTTCATTGAAGCTGTAAGGGATGAGTCTAGGCAAAACTGGATCGGGTGCATTCTTGGGAAAAGTGTAGAAGATCGTCTTGGAGAGTATGCTTTGGTAACTCGACTTAGGAATCGACCAATACGACAAGGATTTTCCAAATTTGGTAGATTAAATCAATATCATATTTGCCAGTACAATGTTCCCATCAAACCTAATAATACTGAAAACAGGTGGATAGTTAACTGGGCCGGAGGCGTCTCCAGTAGTAAATTAATCGCCAAGGTTGAGAAGTCAATCGAAAATATGAAGGAACACCAAGAGGCTCATGCAGCAAAGTGGTTACATACCTTGGAATATTTCAAGTGGTATTCTGGTACTAAATACTATGAGTTAAATCCTGGATTCAAGAGTTCAGATGAAAAATTGGCCTAACAATCACATGCACTCGGACAGCCAAAAGCGTCGCGCCTTTCGCTTCGCTACAGGCACGCCACTTTTGTCTGCCGGTGATGTGAGGAGTTAGGCCCCACAAAAAAGCCCCAGAAAATTGCTGAGGCTTGTGAGAAATTAAAGGGACTGAAAGTCCATAGTTTCAACTATGGTACGCTTTGCGCACTAAAACCATTGAAACGATGAAATTCATTAAAAAATTTTATGGCCCAATCACCAGTGTTTTCGGAATAATTCTCTCTATATTGTCTGGCTTTAGCCACAAAGGGTGGAGCTTGCTTGTTTTTTCATTAGTAACCACTATAGCATTTTCAATCATCTTCTTTTTAGCGGATCGCATTTTTAGTCTTAAAAAATATACTTTTTTTGGCTGCAAAAATGGAACAAAGATGACTTTGATTATTCCTTCGTACTGGAACAGGGTTGACTATAATCCCCAAAGAGAAGAAAGTAAACATCGGTATTATAAAGAAAACAATGGTAAAAAAACTTGGCTAATAGGTGCAACAACTTACCCGCTTACGAGTACAGGCGGTGCGTCATTGGCTTGTAAATTCTCTGCACTTATTTCCTGCAAAGTAACGAATAATATTGAAATCAAAGGAGACGAAGAAGATTTACGTAATCTTGAGGGAGCTATTTTTTGTATAGGTAGCCCAACGTCGAATATATTATCTGGCAAGGTACTAAATACGCTACCTCAAAACCGAGCTATCAATTTCACAACGACAACAATGAAATGTTGGCTTCGTGATGAGCCTTATGTTGCTGATACACAGTTCGATTACGCAATATTAGCCAGGATAAGGTATCAATCTGATTTATACTTTATTTGTGCAGGTATTGATGAGGAAGGATCTGTTGCTGTGGGACAACGCTTGATCTCAAAATGGAGGAGCATGCCGAGTTACAATTTTATTATCATTTATAGAGTTGAGAAGAATACATATAAAATCGAAGAATGCACTAAAATACTTCAGAAAAATGAAGAATGGGTTAATTATTAAAGTGTAGAAAAAATATCAGGGACAGCCCCTGTTTTCCAAGTCCAAGAAAAGGACATCCATTTTGTTTGTCAAGAAAAGGACATCCATTTTGTTTGTTGCGAAGTCAGAAGCGGGGTTGAATGATGGACTCTGCCGAGCCCACGTAGAGGTGGTGAACGCAGCGAACCGCATCCCCCATAACTTGTCGGCGACAATCGTCGCATCGCGCAACCCAT
>NZ_SMSC01000061.1:0-6351 GCF_004359955.1 Candidatus Thiosymbion oneisti | reverse complement strand
CACCACTTCAGGGATGCCTGTCTGCCGTCCTAGGGACGGGACAGGCAGGGGCTAGGCATGGCAGACACGGGGCAGGCGGCGAACCGCATCAAAGCAGACCATCGAAAAACCACGCAGCTCGGAATAAGTTTGGAGGCTATCACGTCGCCCGAATCCAAAGCGGCGGCGGGTCTGTGCCATTCGGCCAACACTCCGGTCACACCAAGCTCCATGGGTTTCGGTAAGTACCGGGATAAAAAGCTGCCGCCGCACTCCAAATTTGGAGTGCGCCGGCTTAAGCGGTGTGGCCTGATCGGATCTGAGCGGCATGCGTTACCCTCGGCAGTCGTCGGGAGCCAACCGGTACAGGGGCACCACCTGCACCGTGGCGACGGTGCTTTCGTCCCTGACGGCCGTACCCTAGACGCCTTTTTAGGCAGCACCAAATGATGCCGGACTAAAGATGAAATAATCTGCGAAAATCTGTGTAATCTGCGGATTAAAAAGATTCTTTGTCGGATTACCCGCCCCGCGCCCGCAGGGAACCATGTGTGAGCGGATCTTTCCTATAGGAAAAACCAGTTCACCCCACCGGTGCGGAAAACATACAGAACGGCAATCTCCAGCAAATATGCAGGCCGGTGAGATAGCGGGCTAGGCGTCTGTCCGATACGCTTGTACGGTGCTGGCAACTGGAGTCGGTCGTGATCCGGGCCCGGCACCGGGGGTGGGTTGGGTTGTATCCTCCGTCGCCGAATCGGACGCCGATCTTGGCTCTGCCACCGCTTGTGGTGTCACGGTATCTGACTGTTTGCTGTTGGCATCGGAATCAGCGGGGAGATGGGATGGCGTCTCCTCGTTATCGCCATTGCGGGCCGCCCCCTTTTCCTTATCGTGCCTACCCCTATGCCGACGGTGCGTGGGGCCACCAGGGTCCTGTTCTCCCTGGGCGGACTGGTCCTTGACTGATTCCAGTGGGATGCTGGATGGCTCTCCCGTGGGTCGCGCCGGTTCGGCCCTTGCTTTGTCCGGGGGGGGCCGGGAGGAGTTTTCGGCTTGGAGAAGGCGCCGCTGGGCTCCGGTCGCGGAAGCCGGGTCCGTCCTTGCGCTCGGCCCTGGTGCTACGGCCGCGGCGGGTGTCGACTCGGGTCGAACCGGCGAGGCCTGCCTTCTCGGCCTGGGCTTGGCTGGTGTCGATCGGGTATCGGTGTCCGTGACCCGGACCGCGGACGCTCGGGGCTCCGGCGACTGCTCGCCTTCAGGCCTGGCGTCGGTGACGGATGGGGCGGATGTCGGCTCGGGTTTTTCCGTTGCCGACGGTTGTTGCCTGGAGGTCCGTTGCCCGTCTTCGTCGGTTGCTGTGGGCCCGTTATCGTTCGCCGGCTTGCGTGGCTTCTCACCGGTTGCGTCGGTTTGACTGCGTTGATCTCCCTGACGGCGGCCGTCGCCCTGGCGTTCCTCGCTGCTTCTGCGGCTGCGACCGCGTCCGCGACTGCGGCGACGCGAGCCGCGCTCTCCACTCTTGGGCCGGTCCGATGTGGATGTGTCCACCGCACCATTGGCGGTCGATCCGCACTCGTTTTTGTCTTTTGAAGCTTGGGTGGTGGTCGCTGTCGACGCTTGGCCCGCTTGGCCTGGGTTTGGTTCGGACCGGGCGTCGGGCCGGTCGGGTTTGACCGCGGATTCCCCGCGCTGTCGCGACTGCCCGCCGCGGCGCCGGGATGTCCGCTGGGACTGTTGTCGCGGTACCTTGGGCTCCGATTCTTGAGCCGGGGCCGCTTCGATAGTACGCTCGGGGGCGACTAGGTTCGTCCAGATTCGCTTCAAGAGGCCATTGGCCGGTTTTGTGTTCCGGGGTGTCTCCTCCCGGTTTTGGGTCGGGACGGGCGTGGCGGGCGTGAGCTGCTTGACCGCGGGCTCTTCCGGTCGACCGGCCTCGGCCCGTCGTGGGGGGCCGGGTGGTTCGGCCTCCGCGGTGGTTGTCATCTCGTAGCTCGCCTGCCCCTGCGCAGTTCCTCCCATGTCCTGGGTACGGATACGCTCGATCCGATAATCGGGGGTGTCCATGAGTTGGCTGGGCAGCAGGATGATCTCAACGTCCTGCCGTTGCTCGATTTCGAGGATGGTGCGGCGTTTCTCGTTGAGCAGAAAGGTGGCCACATCGACCGGTATTCGGACCAGGATACGCCCCGTGTTTTCCTTCATGGTCTCTTCTTCGACGATGCGCAGAATAGACAGTGCCAGTGACTCCACGCCGCGAATGGTGCCCTGGCCGCGGCAGCGCGGGCATACGAGTTGGCTCGATTCGCCGAGAGACGGGCGCAGACGCTGACGTGACATCTCCAACAGGCCGAAGCGGGAGATGTGGCCGAGCTGGACCCTGGCGCGGTCCTGCTTGAGGGCCTCCCGCAGCCGGTTTTCCACCTCCCGTTGGTTGCGCGCGGGGGTCATGTCGATGAAGTCGATGACAAACAGGCCACCGAGATCGCGCAGCCGCAGCTGGCGGGCGATCTCGTCCGCCGCCTCCAGATTGGTGTTCAGGGCCGTCTCCTCGATGTCCGCACCTTTGGTCGCTCGCGCGGAGTTAATGTCGATGGAGGTCAGGGCCTCGGAGTGGTCGATGACGATGGAGCCGCCGGAAGGGAGCCGGACTTCGCGCTGGAATGCGGATTCGATCTGGCTCTCGATCTGGTAGCGGGTGAACAGGGGTACCTCATCGTCGTAGAGACGCAGCTTCTTGAGGTTGTGGGGCATCACCTGGCGCATGAACTGGTCTGCCTTCTCGTACATCCGGCGGTCATCGACCACGATCTCGCCGATGTCGGTGCGCAGATGGTCGCGGATAGAGCGAATGATGACATCGCTTTCCTGGTAAATCAGGAAGGGTGCTCCGCGCCCCGCTGCCGATTGCTTGACGGCGTTCCAGAGCTGGGTGAGGTAATCCAGGTCCCACTGCAGGTCTTCGGCGTGCTTGCCCACACCGGCGGTGCGTACGATCAGCCCCATGTCTTGCGGGATCTCGAGTCGGCTCATGGCATCGCGCAGCTCCGCACGCGCTTGCCCCTCGATGCGGCGGGACACGCCGCCGGCGCGCGGGTTGTTCGGCATCAATACCAGGTAGCGGCCGGCGAGGGAGATGAAGGTGGTCAGCGCCGCACCCTTGTTTCCGCGTTCTTCCTTGTCTACCTGGACGATGACTTCCTGGCCGGTGCGCAACGCATCCTTGATGCTGATACGGTTGCCGGGAGTGATGGCGTCCGGGGCAAAGTAGCTGCGGGCGACCTCTTTCAGCGGCAGAAAGCCGTGGCGCTCGCTGCCGTAATCAACGAAGGCGGCCTCCAGGCTGGGCTCGATGCGGACGATGGTCGCTTTGTAGATATTGGCCTTTTTTTGTTCTCGCCCCGGTGCCTCGATATCGAGATTGAAAAGCTTTTGGCCGTCGACAATCGCTACCCGCAACTCCTCCGGCTGAGTTGCATTGATCAGCATTCTCTTCATTATTCTAAAATCCCGCGCTACGGCATGTGTCCGGGCGCCAGACCACCGCAACGCCGGCGGCGCTGTGCCCGTCGTCCGCTATTTCGGACTACGCGGATCTGAAAGGTCCACGCCGGCCCCGGATCGTGCGGGGACACATACCTTGTGTTCCGTCACGGCCACCGCAGTTGTGCGACCGCATGAGTCATGAGTCGGTCCCCGCAACTTCGGGGTACCCTCTAAACCTGGGATTTACAGCAGGCGATGCCGTGCCCTCGAGTCATCTCGATGTACAATCCGCGACTGTTCGCGAAAGACCCGAGAACCTGTCCGGTAAACGCGTAAGCCAGACAAGCCCTGAAACGCGCGGACGCTTTGCCGCTGATGAGGAGGTAAAGTAGCAGGACTTCCGAGATTGTGCCTGAACGCGGAAATGCGGCGGGAACGATCTTGGTGGATGTCTGGCCGTTGGCAGCCGTTGCTGCTGTAAACAACATAAGCTTTCAATGTTATCAGCGGGCAACGATTGCTTCAATTTAAGTTCAGCGCGCGCAGGGTGGGCATGTATAGCTTTGCCTTCAGCTACCAGTCACCAGCTTCCGGCCGTAGCGGAATCGTTTGAACCGCAAAGGCGCAAAGGTGTAGATACTCATATATCATCGATGTCCATAAACAGTGGCGTGAGGCTGGTGCGAATCGACAAGGCCCAGGCAGGGCAGCGCATTGACAACTTCCTCGTGACCCGCATCAAAGGTGTGCCGCGCAGCCACTGGTACCGGGTTCTGCGGCGCGGTGAGGTGCGGGTCAACAAAGGTCGGGTAAAACCGAGTTACCGCCTGCAGCGCGGTGATCTGGTGCGGATTCCCCCTCTGCGTTGCGCACTGCCGACCACCCCTGCATACCCGGCACAGGATCGACTGAGGTATCTTCTGGCGGCGGTGCTCTATGAGGACGAGCATCTCATAGCGTTGAACAAGCCGTCAGGGATGGCGGTGCATGGGGGAAGCGGTCTCAGCTGGGGCCTGATCGAGGCAATGCGGGTTCTGCGTCCCGAACTCCCTGAGCTTGAACTCGTGCACCGTCTCGACCGCGAGACCTCAGGCTGTCTCTTGCTCAGTAAGCGCCGCGGCACCCTGCGTGAGCTGCATCGCCTGATCCGTAATCAAGCCGTGACCAAGCGTTACTTGACGCTGCTCGCCGGACACTTGAAGCGCCGACAGAAGGTCGATGCCCCCTTGCGTAAAAACCTTCTGCGCAGCGGTGAGCGGGTAGTCTGCATCGACCCGCAAGCCGGCAAGCCGGCGCGCACGCTTTTTCGGCCCCTGTGCCGACTCGGAGGTTTTACCCTAGTCGAGGCGGAGCCCCTTACCGGGCGTACTCACCAGATTCGCGTACACGCCGCCCAGCTGGGGGTGCCGGTGGCCGGCGACGAAAAGTACGGCAGCGCCGAGGTGAACCGCCGCCTGCGGGGCATGGGTCTCAGCCGCTTGTTCTTGCACGCCTCCGCCCTAACTTTTCAGCCGAGTTATCGGGATCAGCCACTCCACATCGAGGCGCCTCTACCACAGGAACTGGAGACCCTGATAGGATCAATAAGGGAAGGGAATTTAGAAAGGAAAAGAAAATGAAGGTGTATATTGAAACCTGAATCCGTGAGATAAAATCCAAGGGGAAGTCAGCATATGAGTAATTCCCGGTGGTTCATGCTTTCCTCCAATGGTACAGGATTAACAGGATGCTCAAGATTAACAAGATTTCTTCGTTGTTGGTAAATATGTTGGCCAGGAAAAGAAGAATCGGACCGTTGATCAACTTCGGTAAGGGTGTAACCCAATGCCATTAAGTTAAGCGTCACCGGCGCCGTTTGTGATTGGTTGATCCCTGTTTTCGCTCGCCCTCTCCCCAACCCCTCTCCCGCCGGGAGAGGGGCTTTGAGGCTTAACTTAATGGCATTGGGGTGTAACCGGCGGCGAACGTTCAGAGCAACAGAAAAAAATCCTGTTAATCCTGAACATCCTGTTAATCCTGTCCTATTAGAACATTGCGACAAGCGTTCAGGCGAAACTGTAATCGCTGGGGGATACCACGGGGTAGGTCTTCATGCTCGTTGATTTTGCTCGATATAGAGATTAGCTACTTCACTTCCCGAGTGAATCTTGAGAGTGAATGAATTTGGCCATTACCCCGTTGTTCTATGAAGGGATTGCTCTATGAATAGCTCATTTAGCTCACGGAACTAGGTGAAAGAGAGAATCGCCTGATAGGGTGAATGCACTCGAACGAAAAAAGTGCCACTCATTTTACGCAGATTCTCACGGATTGTTTCATTCTTAATCTGCAAAAATCTGCGTAATCTGTGGATTAACAAGCAATGTTGAGGTTCCTCCATCACTCCAACTACACTGCCGGCGACTGGTGACTGGTTCCGGTCGCCAGCTACCGGTCGTCAGCTTCCGGCTTGGGGCACCGCGCGAAAGTGACAGATATACTGCCACACAGCACAATCCGAGCTTTTGAATTTCCCCCTCACCCCCGCCCTCTCCCGGCGAGGGTATCGCAAAAACGGTGGCGTCAGCTGCCAGTCTGTGAAGTCTAAACCACAGAGGGCACAGAGAACGCAGAGAACACAGAGAAAGGAATCGGCCAATGCTCTGCGTTTTCTGTGTTCTCTGGTGCGCCAGGCGAAGCCTGGTCAGTCTAGCAACCTGAAAGGAGGTTGCCATGTTAAAGAGCTGATAGACATGTCGCTGCGGTCTGTCACGTGGAGGTAACGAAGCGTGGGGAGCGAGGCCGGTTGTTGAACCGAGAACGGCCTCGAAACGCTAATCGCAGGTGGCCAAGCTGCCAGAGAGCTGAAGCCAGCATGCACCGGGAAGAATCAGTGTAAGCACCGGA
>NZ_SMSC01000060.1:0-7025 GCF_004359955.1 Candidatus Thiosymbion oneisti | reverse complement strand
CCATGCCGACGGCCAACGCGATGGGCAATCCGATCGCCGACCAGAGGGAGTAGCGCCCACCGACCCAATCCCAGAAGCCGAACATGTTTTGCGGGTCGATACCGAACGCGACGACCTTGGATTCATTCGTGGACACCGCGACAAAGTGGTTGGCAACCGCCGCCTCGCCCAGGGCCTCCACCAGCCAGGTCCGGGCACTGTTGGCGTTGGTCATGGTCTCCATGGTGGTAAAGGTCTTGGAGGCGACTATGAACAAGGTGGTCGCGGGATCGAGAGGCCGTAGCGTCTCGGCAAGGTGGGTACCGTCCACGTTGGAGACGAAATGCACGCGCAGGTCGTCGGACTGATAGGGGCGCAGGGCCTCACAGACCATCAGTGGCCCCAAATTCGAGCCGCCGATGCCGATGTTGACCACGGCAGTGATACGCTTACCCGTGAAGCCCTTCCAGTCGCCGTTGCGCACGGTTGCGACGAAGCCTTCCAGGCGCTGCAACACCTGGTTGATCCCGGGCATCACGTCCCTGCCGTCCACATAGATAGGACGGTGGGAGCGGTTGCGCAGGGCGATATGCAGCACCGCCCGCCCCTCAGTGTTGTTGATCGCTTCACCTGCAAACATGCGGTGGATCCAGCCGGGTAGGTCCACGGCCACGGCGAGCTCGAGCAACAGCGTCAGTGTCTTGTCGGTGATCAGATTCTTGGAGTAGTCCGCGAACAGGTGTGCCGCCCGCAGCGACATCTGCTCCGGTCGCCTCGGATCCCGGGCCAAGAGGTCCCGCATCCGGACCCCGGACAGCTCGTTCCAATGCGCCTGCAAGGCCCGCCATTGAGGGGTCTGATTCACTGACGACATGATGGTTGCTCCTGATGGAGGCGGGTGCTCGACCGCTCAGGCCGCTTGGGCGGGGATCTGGGAACCCGTGCGCAGGATGCGATTGTGTTCGTTGAGGTAAACGAGGCTCGGTTCGAAGGCATCGGCTTCGGCCTCGCTCATCGCGGCGTAGGCACAGATGATGACCCGATCTCCCGGAGACGCCTTGTGGGCGGCGGCGCCATTTACGGAAATGACGCGGGAGCCGGCCTCGGCCCGAATCGCATAGGTCGTAAAACGCTCGCCGTTGGCGAGGTTGTAGATCTGAATCTGCTCGTATTCGCGGATCCCCGCGCGCTCCATCAACGCCTCGTCGATGGCACAGGAACCCTCATATTCAAGCTCCGCGTGGGTGACGCGGGCCCTGTGCAGCTTGCATTTCAACAGTGTTAGTTGCATAGCCAACCACCTTGATTCTTGATGCAACACAGTATTCTAACTAATTTTTTCGTTGCTGCAACGGCACTTTCGCGCGGATCCGGGGCTATTGCATGCCTCTATAAATCAATAGGTTATAATTAATCCTCATTATCATGGTATAAATTTAACCATGTGAAATCATTGATTTTTAAAAATTCTACATTCGGTTGCCATACACTGCTAAGAAAGAGGCACTATGTGCAATTCGGTACGCAAGGAATCGGGTATCACGCCGAACTATTGCAGGTGTGACGGGTATAACCGACTTACAGCCGACAAGCTTGATCCACTCTCAGTGTAGAACCTCGTCGAGGCGACTGGCGGTGAGCGCGTAGGGCGGATAAGCTTGCGCCATCCGCCGTATGCCAGCCACTTCCGTCGCCCTGGCCTGACCCGCCCTACGGGCTGCCACCCGCCGCCATCCGGCGGGTGACGGCGCGCCCACCGCCGCAGCAATCACGGCACCTGGCGCACGCGCCTGACCCGCCCTACGGGCTCTTGGCGCACGGGTGTAATCTGGGCTACGCCGATTGCATCGGCTTCGTCCGTGGCGAAAAAGGCCAGCGCCTGACGCGGATAGTCGAGAATGAGGTTTTTGAAGTTCTGGTCGTGGGATATAGCCTGGTCCAGGAAAAGATGGGCAATACTACTCTAGGATTTCACCTCGACGTAGCCTCGGCAGCGGTCCGATCAAGTTTTCCGCCGGGCTAGTACCTCATTTCACCCTATTTTACGTTCTCAGGCTCGTAGGGTGGGCTGTGCCCACCAGCCAGGCACAGTGTTGGTGAGGCACAGCCCACCCTACGGGTTACGCGCAAAATATGCAGAAATGGGGTACTAGCGATCTGTATGCGCCGAACTGTTTAGGTGTGATGGCCATAACCCACTTACGGCCAACAAGCTCGCTCCACTTTTAGTGCAGAACCTCGTCGTCCGTCTGAAAAAACGCTAAGAGGCTGTCTAAAAACTAACCCTTTGATTTTAAACCAGTAGGCTGGGTCGAGGGACGAGACCTAAGCGAACCAAACTTGCCGTAAAAGCTGGGTTTCGTTCCTCAACCCAGCCTACCGCCTACTCTGGGCTACGGTCCTTTTTTAGACAGCCTCTAAGGCATAGGCAACCTGCTTGCACCCCGAACCTGCGTAATCCGGTAGCTGAGGAAGAGGTAAACACGCGCTACGGTGCCGATGTTCGACGGGAACCTGAAGGCCCCGAACTCGAGAGGCGCGCTTCCCAAGACTGGTCCCGGTGGATCATTCAGCACACCGTGATAGAGACAGGGCCAATCTGCTCCCGCGACGCAGTCGATGTCGGTCGTGTCGCATTCGTCCCATTTCCCGCTCAGGTACTCCTGCCCGTCGTTTACCACAAATTTGACCGTGTGATGGGCGCCCGGAACGGCGCCGGCGGCTTCGAACAACAGTTCCGCCTGCACGATCGATAAGTCGCGATCACATTGGAAGAACGGAAACATGTTTCGCCCCAGCCTCAGGGCGAGATGCCTCGGTGACTGATCGTCGCCGTCGCTGACCCGGAAACGTTGCCACGCCTCGGGGAACTCCTGCTCGACATCGAAGAACCGCACCCCCGCGCCGGGGAGATTCTTCTGAGCAACAGCATTGGCAGCCCTGCGCAGCGCATCGCCGCCCTCGCGCGCCGTGTAGTTCAAATGCAATACCAGGTCGCTTAAGGTTTCCATATCGAACTGGTTGTTCTCCGGCGGGAGCTCGATGCGCCAACGGCTGAGCGCCCCCGCAAATTCGAATGGCAGGTAACGCTCGTCGCGGAAATTCAGCTCGAACATGCCCGAATCGTTTTGACCGCTCGAGGTTGCGATGGCCTCGGCGGCGGCGTACTGCTTAAGGATACGCGGATCGTCGGAGGCCACCTCGTACCCCTCCCCTTCATGCCTACCGTCCGTTCTGGCCGATTCCCGGCAGCATTCGTCCAACGGCGCCGGGCCCGGTATGTGGGCCGTGTCGCAGCAACCGGCAGCCGGACCGCTCAGTCGGGGATCTACTCGCGTGGTGCTGCCAAGCAGCGTCAGGCGGCAATGCACACCCGTGTAGGGCCCGACGACACAGGGGATCGTCATGGTCACATTCTTGATCCGACGCATGTAATGTCCGGGGTAGTCGAGGTCGAACATCCACTCCGGGATCTCGATCTCGCAGTAACCGGTCACCTTGAGCCGAAGGAACTCCACCGGGAAGTGCAGGCGCAGAGAGATATGCTTGGTCAGCTCGTACTCGCGGACGTTTTCGCACAGATAGGCCCGCTCCATCTGGCGAATGGAAACCTGCAGTCGCTCGCCTGCCAGGAGTCCTTCGTGCAGGTTGTCCCAGGCCTCTGCCGGCAGGAAGGTCCGCGCCGTATGTCCGCGTTCATGGTTGAAGGCCCGTTGGGCATGGCGCGCCGTGCCCAGCGCCAGCTCGTACATCCGGTAATGCAGCGCGGCGGTTTCTTGCTGCAGGTAGAGATAGAGCGCGTGATTGGTGAACTTGTCACGCAGAAAATCATGGACCTCGCCTGCGTGCTCCAACTGTCGTTGGTGGTTGTCGAACTCCCTGAGCGCAATATCCCGTCGCCGCTCTGCCGCGAGGATCTGACGCTCGATCTGCTCGATCTCGATACCCAAGACCTCGACCTGATGGTTCCACTCGTCCTCGCGGCGCTCCCATCCCCCTTCCGTCAGGCGAAGTGAGCCGGTGGTGCCCGCAATCTCTGCCAACCCATTGGATATTCTAGCGATGGTCGAAAGGACGGACGCGAGCTTATTACCCACCGGTAACTGATTGAACTGGAGCGGAGTGCCCATAACCCCGGCAACTCCGATCCACATATCAGGTGGGATACTCATGCCTTGGGCGATGCCTTCGGAAATATTGGCCGCCGCCCGGGCACCGATCGAAACGCCGGTAAGTGCCACGTGTTGTGTCTCACCGCTATTCAAGCCATTCCGAATCAGGGTCTCGTAATAGCGTTTGCGGGTCTGGGCGATCTCCTTTGTCTTCCGGAGGGCTTGGACCTGCCAATCGCTTTCGCGCCACTGGTTCTGGCGGATCTCCAACGCCAGGTTCAGCAGTTGGCGCTCGTGGGTGGTGCGCAGAGAAGCGAGATATTCCGCGTCACCCTTTTCGTATACCGCGAGCAAGGCGGCGCCGAAGCCACGTACATCGTTCACGAGCTCCAGGGCTTTCTGGACCAGGAATTGGAAGCGGTAAGGACCGTAGGGACAGCAAGCGTCCTCGTCGTTCAGGCATAGCTCATCCCTGATCCCGTTATCTCCGCCCAGCACCAGGCTCGGCTGGCGTCCGGCATGCGTAGTGCGGTCACCCCAGTAGGGCATGTCCTGGTTCGGGCGCCCGTTGCGGAGTCGGCGCGCGTTGAGACAACTGTGTATCAGAGCGAGTCGGTCCTCGACCATCTCATAGAGTGCCATCAGCCTTGGATTGAGCGGAGCCGGAAGCGGATCGAAGTCGGAAACCGTCTGCGATTCGGTTGCGGTGTCCACTTCGACTACGACGGACCGAGGCCGTACCCCTAGGATCTTCGCCGCCGTGTCGTAAATCAGACGAGCCTGTCGGAATGCTTCGGGAGAATGACGACGCATGACCGCATCGCCCCACTGCAGCAGGGTTTCGAGGTAATGCAGGGTGACGGAACGGTCCTTGGCCTCCCGGTCCTTGGCCTCCTCCCGGTCCGAAACCGTGTCGGTCTGACAGCACATTGCCTCCGGTTGCTGTCGGCACCACCGGGCGTCTTTCCGGAGCGGGTCGAAAATCAGCTTGTACCACTGAAGGGCCGCTTCGAAACGGCAATGTGCCCGCAAGTGTCCGGCGACCAACACCCCGGGGCTGAAGGGCGAGACGGGGACCAGCGGAGCGCCCGGTGCGAAATAGGCAAAGTAGGGGTAAGCGGGCAGGCCTCCCGGGAAGGTTCCGGCCGCCGGTGCAGGAGGTGGCACCACCAGCGGCAGCACGACGGCCGTATCCGTAGCCAGGTCATACCGGAAGCCCGGTTCAGGGGTTGTCGAGTCGGGTTGTGCCGGGTGGCCAGGAGGCGCAACGCCTCCGTCGACCCTGAAGGAGAGGGAGTCGCCAGCCCTTCCCAAGTAACCAAGCTCGGGCTTGCGGCCATCCGCGATTCGCACCCCCTCGAAGGAGCGGCGTGGTTGCTGGAGCTCGCCGTTGTGGAGCCGGCACCAGGCAAGGTGCACCATCGGCTCCGACCTCCAATGGAGCAATCCGGGGAGCTTCTCTTTCCTGTGCCAATCGGACTCCGGGTTATCCGAAGTTGTTCCCCAGTCGGCATCCTGCTTGACCTTATCGTAGTAGCGCGAATCCATTAGCCAGAAGTAATACTCGTCGATGACCGGGGGATGCTGTTTGCCACACTGGAGGCAGCACCCCGGCTCATCTCCGGGTCTTCCCGGCTCGAAGGGTGTCGAGGCCGGCGGCTCACCCGCTGCGGCCACGCGAACAAATTTCACGCCGAGCCGAATTGCCGCTTGGACCCACAAGGGCAACCGCTTGGAGGAATCGGGGCTATCCGCGGCAAGCCAGGACGGGCGGGCATGGCGCTCCGGGGTCCCGAGCAGATCGAGCTCTTCCCTTGGGGGAGTAAGCTGACGAATCTGCGCCGGCTCGCGCGCCTGGAGCGGGGTAAGTCCCGGGTGGCTCGGTAAACGCCGATCCGGCTGGTCTTCGAGACCACCTGGGACAGGGACAGTCAATGCGGTGCGGCGTAGCTCCGACTCGAGGAAGCGGAAGGATTCGGTTTGTCTTGCGTCCTGCAGCTCGTCCCAGTCGATCCAGCTCTCCCGATAGATCTCCCGGCGCCTGCAGGCCTCCCAAACGCGATAGGTGACAAAACGGCGGTGACAAAACGGCTGTCCCATAGCAGCAATAGCAGCAAGAACTCAGGGGACGGCGTGAAGCCGGGCTCGAGACCGAGCCTTGCCCGTTGGATGAAGATCTGAACAGCGCCGATCGCCTCCTCGATTCTGCTAGCCCTCTGATCGAGCCCCGCCTCGACATCCAGCAGCAGCAACTCGCTCAGATGCTCAGGGCTCGTGGCAACGCCGCCCCAGGGCAATGCAACCCGATTCATGCCGCACAGGTAGGCCAAGAGCGCATGCCGTGCCCGCTCCCGCAGGCCGTCATTGAGGCGTTTGAGGTCTTCATATCGGCGTGGCTCGCCATGCTCGAAACAGCCATCGCGCACGAACCTGGTCAGGCCCTCGTTGCCCGACCCTGTTGCGCCTGTTTCAACGACATTGGGATCGTCGGACGCCCAAAGATCGGGACGCGCGTCTCGAATGTCCTCGACCGAGAAGGCTTGGAGCAGATGCCGAATCCACTTCTCGGCCTGCCAGACACGAATAGCCCAGCGTTCATCCTCCAAGTCCCCGCTACTGACCGCATAGCCGAGGTAGTAGCCTAGCCCCAACGCCGCGTGACGCAGGTCCATATCCATATGGCGGAGGAGATGTACGGGATCGTCCGGATGTCTCTCGGCCGCCTCATGGAAGAGTAACCACACAGGCCGCTCGGGGGCCGCTTGCGCTTCACTGCGTAGCACTGTGTAGTCGAACACTCGCTCCCACCAATCGAACAACGCCTGCTGCCGCTTGACCGAGGGCTGCACGCGCTGGTCCTGGACCGGTGCAGGGGGAAGGTAATTGTCCCGGAGGGGCAGGAAGTTGAGGTCGAAGTGGGCCCTGTGAACCGCG
>NZ_SMSC01000006.1:0-155383 GCF_004359955.1 Candidatus Thiosymbion oneisti | reverse complement strand
TAGAATGCACTCAATCTACTACAAATGCCAGATCACGCATACCGCCTCGTCTCCCCATCCCCCGCAACATTGGTCACACAGCGTCCGCACAGATCCGGGTGGTCCGGGTCGGCCCCCACGTCTTCACGATGGTGCCAACAGCGCGCGCATTTAGTGTAGGCGGAGGGCGTGACCTTTACTGCCAGGCCCGGCAGGTCGGTATCGCGGGCATCCGCGGGTCGATCTTCCAGCGGGTGCAGCCGGGCGTAGGAGGTGATGAGGACGAACCGCAGCTCGTCTTCCAGCTTGGCTAGATCTGCGGCCAGATCGGGTTGGCAGTAGAGGTCCAGCTCGGCGTCCAGGGAGGAGCCGATGGCGCCGGCCTTGCGGGCCTCTTCTAGCTGTTTGGATACGGTGACTCGTACCGCCAGTATCTGGTCCCACAGGCCCCGGTCGGAGGGCATTGCAAAAGGCACCGATCTTCCCTCTTTGATCCCCTCTCCCCAAGCCCCCTCGCTGCGCTCGGGGCAAGCTCTCTCCGGGCGGGAGAGGGGCTTTTGCGACACCCTCCGGTCGAGGGGGGCGTCGGGGTCCAGATCGAAGAGCCCCCGGTACCAGGTTTCGAGGAATATCGAGTCCGAGCGTGCGCCGGGCAGATATTGCCAGATCTCTTCGGCGGTGAAGCTGAGGATGGGGGCCAGCCAGCGGCTCATGGCCTCGGCGATGTGGTACATGGCGCTCTGGCAGGAGCGCCGGGGCAGCCCATCGGCCTGGGTGGTGTACTGGCGGTCCTTGATGACGTCCAGGTAGAAGCCGCCCATGTCCACCACGCAGAAGTTGTGGATCTTCTGGTAGATGAGGTGGAACTGGTAGTCTCGATAGGCCCGGATGATCGCTTCCTGGAGCCGGTAGGCTCGATCCACCGCCCAGCGGTCGAGCGCGAGCATGTCGGTGGGTGCCACCAGGTGCGCGGCGGGGTCGAAGCCGTTCAGGTTGGCCAGCAGGAAGCGGGCGGTATTGCGGATGCGGCGGTAGGCGTCGGCGGTCCGTTTGAGGATCTCGTCCGAGACGCTCATCTCGCCCCGGTAGTCGGTCGCCGCCACCCAGAGGCGGATGATGTCGGCCCCCAGGGTCTTCATCACGTCCTGGGGCCGTACCACGTTGCCCTTGGATTTGGACATCTTCTCGCCCTTGGCGTCCACCGTGAAGCCGTGGGTCAGCGCCTGGGCATAGGGCGCCCGGTCGTGCATGGCGACGCCGGTGAGCAAGGAGGACTGGAACCAGCCGCGGTGTTGATCGGAGCCCTCCAGATAGAGGTCCGCCGGTGCGCGCAGCCCCGCCCGGCGCTCCAGCACGCAGGCATGGGTTACGCCGGAGTCAAACCAGACGTCCAGGGTGTCCCGGACCTTTTCATAGTGTCCGCCCTCTGCGTCGCCGAGCAGGTCCTTCGGTTCCAGCTCGAACCAGGCATCGATCCCCTGCTGCTCCACCCGCTGTGCCACTTGCTCGATGAGGGCCTGGGTGTCCGGGTGGGGCTCGCCGCTCTCCTGGTGGACCAATAGGGGGATGGGCACGCCCCAGGCCCGCTGGCGGGAGATACACCAGTCGGGGCGGTTGTGCACCATGCCATCGATGCGGGATTGGCCCCAATCCGGTACCCAGCGCACCTTGGCGATTTCGCGGCGGGCGGCGGCGCGCAATCCCTGCCGGTCCATGGCGATGAACCATTGGGGGGTGGCGCGGAAGATGACGGGGGATTTGTGGCGCCAGCAGTGGGGGTAGCTGTGGCTCAAGCGGGCTTCTTGCAGCAGGGCCCCTTCGGTCTTGAGGACCTGGACGACCTGATCGTCGGCGGCGAAGACATGCTTGCCGCCAAAGATCGGCGTATCCGCCAGGAAACGGCCGTCGCCGCCCACCGGGTTGTCCACGGCCAGGCCGTAGCGCAGGCCGACTACATAGTCTTCCAGGCCATGGCCGGGGGCGGTGTGGACGGCACCGGTGCCGGCATCCAGGGTTACATGCTCGCCCAGGATGATAGGGACCTCCCGGTCGTAGAAGGGATGCCGGAGCGCGATCCCCGCGAAGGCGTCGCCGCGACCGCGACCGAGCACGCGGTAGTCCTCGATGCCGTAGCGGTCCATGGTCTCGCGCAGCAGCCCCTCGGCCAGGATCAGGCGCTCGCGCCCGTGCTCGCCCTGGGTCTGCACCACCACATACTCAAGCTCAGGATTGAGGGCGACGGCTCGGTTGGCGGGCAGGGTCCAAGGCGTGGTGGTCCAGATGACGACTGCCAGGGGGCCGTCTCCCTGGTCGGCGGGTAGGTCGCGGCAGCGGGCGAACAGGGATGCCTCGTCCGGCACTCGGAAACGCACGTCCACGGCGCTGGAGACCTTATCGGTATATTCGACCTCCGCCTCCGCCAAGGCGGAGCGGCAATCGGTGCACCAATGTACCGGCTTGTAGCCCTGCTGGACGTGGCCGTTGGCGATAATGCGGCCCAGGGCGCGGATGATGTCGGCCTCGCAGCCGAAATCCATGGTGAGGTAGGGGTGCTCCCAATCTCCGAGCACGCCCAGGCGTTTGAAATCCTTGCGCTGATCCTCCACCTGCCGCTGCGCATAGGCGCGGCAGGCGCGACGGAATTCGGCCGGGTTGAGCTTGGCGCCGGGCCGACCCTGTTTCTTCTCCACCTCCAGCTCGATGGGCAGCCCGTGGCAGTCCCAGCCGGGGATGTAGGGGGCGTCCAGGCCGTCCAGGGTGCGGGATTTGACGATGATGTCTTTCAGCACCTTGTTGACGGCGTGGCCGATGTGGATCTCCCCGTTGGCGTAGGGCGGGCCGTCGTGGAGGATGAACTGCTCCCGACCCGCCGCGGCCTGGCGGATGCGGCCGTACAGGTCCATGGCTTCCCAACGCGCGAGAATGGCGGGCTCGCGCTGGGCGAGATTGGCCTTCATGGGGAAGGCGGTCTTAGGGAGGTTCAGGGTATCTTTGTAATCGGTCACAGGCTGGTTTCCCAATAAACTTCGAACGATGGTGGTAAATTTTCAAGCGGTGGCTCGTAGGTTGGGGTGAGGAACGAACCCCAACATCGGACGTTGGGGTTCATTCCTCACCCCAACCTACATTGCCGGCGGAGATAGTTTCGGAATGGCTCTTTATGGATTCCGGACTGCTTTGGAGTGCGCCGGCAAAGCGGTGCGGTCCGAGCTAACCTCAGCCACGGGGGATACCAGCGGCGTTGGTCGGCAATCCGGGCACTCAGGTTCCACCCGCGCCGCGGCGACGGCGCTTTCCCCTGGCCACAACACCCTGGCCGGGAACGGATACCTCGCCACATCCAAAGCGGCGGCAGGATGGTGCCACTTGCCGACCCCCGGCTTATGCTCAGGGCTGGAGGTCCCGGTAAGCATCGAGGCGAGGTTGCCGCCTGCCTGGCGCCTGCCTGCAGCAGGCAGGGCAGACAGGCCGCACTCCAAAACGTCCGCTGGTACCCTCCCATGATCCTTGGCAGTCCGGAATCCATAAAGAGCCCTCGGAATAATGGAAGTTTATCGGTTTTGTCCCCTGCACGCGCGGGTCGTGATGATCTGGTCCGGGAAACCCTCCCGAAAATCGGTCCTTTTTCAGGCTCCCGCCGGGACAGCTGATTCTTTCAGGTAATGGACCAGGTAATGGACAGCCACTTTGCCCGGCACGGACAATGTGCGAACAATATGAGTGTCCTTTAGTTTCTCGTCCTTTAGTTTCTCGGGCGAGGGCGATCCAAAGACTGACGCACATTAACAAGAGCACAAGGGTGAACGGCAACCCGACCGAGATCGCGCCAGATTGAAGCGCCTTGAGCGCAGCCGTCCCTCCACCGTATAGCAACGTCGCCGCGACCACGCCTTCCAGTACCGCCCAAAAGATCCGCTGCGGCACTGGTGCGTCGACTTTTCCGCCAGCGATGATGCTGTCGATGACAAGGGATCCGGAGTCCGACGAGGTCACAAAGAAGACCAGCACGAGCGTGATCCCAAGGAAGGACGTCAATCCGGACCATGGCAACACCTCTAGCATCTGAAACAAGGCCAACGACGCCTCGCCGATGCCGTCGGCGAGTTGGCCGGCACCGTCAATGGCCTGATCAAGGCCAGTCGCGCCGAAGGCCGTCATCCAAATCAGCGTCACAAACGTCGGAACCAGGAGGACCGCGACGATGAAGCTTCGTATGGAGCGGCCGTAGGAGATCCGGGCAATGAACATGCCGACGAACGGCGACCAGGAGATCCACCAGGCCCAGTAGAACAAGGTCCAGTCGTGGAACCAGTCGGCGTTATGGCGGCCCAGCGGGTTGCTCAGCGGAATCAGATAAGCCGCATAGGCGCTGGCAGTGTCGGCGACGTCAGAGAAGAACCCGAGTCCTTGCCCCACCAGGACGACGAAAGACAACAACAGTCCGGCAAGCGCGATGTTCAAATTGCTGAGTAGTTTGACCCCGCCCTCGATCCCGCGAACCACCGAGAACACGGCAACGCTCGTAACACCGACGATGATCGCGATCTGCACGTTGATGCTGTTATTGACGTCAAATAGAAAGTGCAATCCGGCGGCGGCCTGCTTGGCGCCCAACCCCAACGAGGTGGCGAGTCCGAACAGGGTCGCGAGCACCGCCAAAAGGTCGATGAGATGTCCGGGCCAGCCCCAGCAGCGCTCGCCCAACAGCGGATAGAACACCGAGCGGATCGATAACGGTAGCTTCCGGTTGAACGAGAAGAACGCCAGGGCAAGTCCGACCAGCGCGTAGATCGCCCAGGGATGCAGGCCCCAATGGAACAGAGTCGCGCCAAGCGCGGCACGTGCTGCCTCTGGCGTCTCGGGCGTAATCCCGAGCGGAGTGCCGCCCCAGCCGGTGTAATGCGCAACCGGCTCCGCAACGCTCCAGAACATCAGCCCGATGCCCATGCCTGCGGCAAAGAGCATGGCGAACCAGGACAGGGTGGAGAACTCGGGTCGGGCCTCGGAACCACCAATGTGGATCCGCCCGAACGGCGAGAGCACCAGCACCAGGCAGTAGATGACGATCAGGTTGGCGCCCCACGCGAACAACCAGTCGAAGTGCGCGATGATCCAATCGCGCATGTCATCCATGGCCGCGCGCGCTTGCGGCGGAAACATCAGCGTGGAGATGACGAACGCCAGGATCAAGCCTGCACTGAGAAAGAACACCGGGTTATGGATGTCCATACCGAACAGGCGGAGGTTGTCCTGGCCGACCCGGTAATCGGTGCGGCACAGGCCGTTAGCGGAACGGGTCATCGCTCAGGCCGGCTTTCGGAAATGCAGGATGCCCCAAGCCAGGTAGCCCTTGTTTCCAGCCTCGACCCAGTTCGCGAGCCCCTTGAGCATGCGCTCGACGTAGGCGTCGCTGACCAGTCCGGCGAGACGCGAACGCTGCGCTTCGAGCTCCTCGGCGACGCGTGTGTAGTGCCGCACCAGCTGCCCGGTCATCTCGACCGTGCCGACCTCCTGCCAACCGAGCTTCCGCGCCTGCTCACGGTAGAACCCGAACGAGCCGAGACTCGACAGGTGGATACGCTCCAGCACGGGTGCAAGCACGCCATTGGGGCAGTCGTCCGCCTGCATCGGATCGGTGAACACGAACTCGCCGCCCGGTTTGAGCACGCGGTCCACCTCGGCAAGCACGCGATCCCGGTGTCCGGAATGCAGAATCGCGTCCTGCGACCAGGCCACATCGAAACGGGTTCCGTCGCCCGGGATTGCCTCGAAAGAGCCTTCGACGACTTCGATGCGCTCGGCAACCCCGGCCTCGCGGTTCAGCTGTCGATGGCGCTCATTCTCCGCCTCGCTGAGATTCAGGGCCAGAACCCGGCAGTCGAAGCGGCCAGCCAGCACACGGGCAGCGCCACCGTACCCCGAGCCAAGATCGATGACCTGAGCCCGCGCTGACGAGAGCTTGTCCAATACCCGTTCCGCCATCCTGTCAACCGTGCGGCGGGATGCCGTCGCGATCGATTCCTGAGGCGATTCGTACAGACCGATATGGATGTCCTCGCCGCCCCAGACGTGGTAGTAGAAGTTGTCCGCGTCGTCGCTGTTGTAGTAGTCCCTAGCCGTGCTCACGGCAGCCGAGTAGCTCGCGCTCATGCCGCGCCCTCCTGGTAAGCCTTCTCGGCCACATGGATGAGGAAATCGGGCTCGGCTTCGCGGTAGGTCTCTTTAAAATCGCCAAAAGTCTTGACGCTCTGAAAGCCGACCTCGCGCATCAATCGGTTCACGTAGGCCTTGCGCAACGGGAACATGTTCAGGTGGAACACGGACCCGTCCGGGAAGCTGTAGCGAAAGCGGGCCAAGCCATCATCGACATGCTCGGGCTCGGCGCGCACGTTCTCGCCGCAGTAGTAGTAGTTGTGCATCGGCTGAACCTTGTGATCGAGCAGCGCGTCATAGTTGCGTTGGTCGAGGATCAGGACCCCGTCGTGGCGCAGGGTCGCGTAGAACTCGGCCAGCGCCTTGCGACGGTCGTTGTCGTCGTGCAGGTGAGTGAACGAGTTGCCGAGGCAGATCACGGCGTCGTAGAGGTCATGGACACTGCGATTGAGCCAGCGCCAGTCCGCATGGATGGTGCGCAGGATATGACCGCGGCGGCGAGCGTTCTCGAACGCCTTAGCGAGCATGGTGGGATTTCCGTCGGCGCTGGTCACCTCGAAACTCGCTTCGAGAAGCTGGACGGAGTGAAACCCAGTCCCTGTGGCAACATCCAGGACCTTCGTCGCGCCTTTCTCGCGCAACTGCTCGATGAAGAATTGTCCTTCGGAGGCGGCGCGTCCGTCCCAGTCGATGAGCTCGTCCCACTTGTCGACGAACCCTTGGATGTACTCCTCTTGATAGTTCTCCGTGTCGCGTGCCGCGAGCGGCGAGCTCGATTGTTGATGACTGGCATTCGCATGCATGATTCTGTCCTCCAAGATGCGTGTCTGGGGAACGTGTTGAGGCAATCGAGGCGTCGACAGTCGGTTCTGATCGGATTCGATGCTGATCCTCAGCTGATCGGATGTGATGTGCAGATCGCCGGGGCAAGCGAGTGATGGGCCGAATCGGCGGTGGAACGACTCAGGCGGCGCTCCGATACCGCAGCAGCGCAGGTCCATGATGTGCGGAGATCGCGGAGATTTTACATCGTGTACGATGCATTGCACCCAGGCGATCCGAGGTTGTCCCGGAAAAATTGATCGTCATCTAACGGCAAAATTCAGGCTAGTATACAATGGCGAAAGTCTTGATGCTGTTGCTCAGGCCGCAAGGGGCTTTGCCTGGTAAGTCCAGCGAAAGGGCTTTGCCATGGTACGGTTGAAGTATTCGATTTCGGTACGGGTCTGTCCGATGTCGGCGAATACCTTGCCGGTGGCGCCATTGAATGTGCCGATCAGCGTTTGCGTTCCATGGCGGATGTACGCGAACTCCTGATGCTCTACGCGGCCTGTGCGCATTGGCAAGGTCGGAGCCGCGCGTTCCAGTGCCTGAATACCGGTCATCTCATCGATCGCGACCGTCTCAACGCCGCCTTGGGTCCGTTCCGGGGCCAGTCGATAGGTCTCGCAGATAGCGTGACATTTCGCTTCAAAGTCCGCATCGTACTTTGCCGTCAGCCAACCGCGCACGCGATGCGGTTGCAGGCTGGCATCTGTGCCTTGCGCCTGGTAGAGGTTATGGGCACGACCACCGATCCGCGGCAGCTCAGCCGGCTCGGCGAAGCGCTGGGCAAATTGGGCGAGCGGCTGCCGGCCGAGAGGCCCAGGCGGGCGCGTCACGTCTGGTGGAGGTTATGGGGTTGCCGATAACTCCAGACGACTTCGTCTCACTAGCTGCCAGCCTCGGAGATCTACCTATAGCCCAGGACGCTGCTGGTGCTGGTATCGACACCGCCCCTGATCTGCTCCAGGCGCCGATGGCCTTCGACAAGGATTCCGGGTATCGGGAGCACAAGACCCGCGAACAGCTGCTGCGCTATTACAGCCGCTTGGCCGGTGTCTTCGAGACCGCCGAAGCGTTCCAGACGACCGACGATCTGGTCATCTGGGTGCGCAATAACAGGCCATCCCTCGATCTGACGCGCCCACCACGGAATCCGTTCTGGTAAAGCGATCCGAACCGGCAGCTCGTAGATCCTATAAAGGTCCGCAGTTATCTTTGGGATCTCCTCTGTGGGTTGTTTCATCCCTATAGAGGCTGTCTAAAAACTAACCCATTGATTTTCGGCTGGCTCCCCAGGCTCCAGCGTGGGAGCAGATCCCGACGTTCCAGCGTCGATTAAGCGCCTCGGTAGGCTAACCGCCAATGCCTATCAGCACAGAAGAGCTGCGTCCGCTGGAGCGGACAAGCTGCCGTTCCCACGCTGGAGCGTGGGAACGAGCGTGAAATTTGCAGATTTTATGCTCTAAAATCAGTATCTTAATTTTTAGACAGCCTCTTAAGGTTAATCCGCTGCGGGCCTGCATAGGACCTACGCTGCCGGCGGAGATAATCGGCGTAGCGGAAGTTCATCGGTTTTGTCCTCTGTACGCGCGGATTGTGACGATTGCGTCCAGGTGAGTGCGTGGAAATCTTCCCGAAAATCGGCCCTCTTACAGGGCAATACCATTAAGTTAAGCGTCACCGGGGCCGTTTGTGATCGGTTGAGCGCTGTTTTTCATTCGCCCTCTCCCCAACCCCTCTCCCGCCGAGGGTGTCGCAAAAGTCCTTTCGAACCACAGAGGACACAGAGAACGCAGAGAAGGGCACAGGCCGATTCCCTACGTCCTCTGTGTTCTCTGTGGTTTAAACTTCACAGACTGGCAGCTGACACCACCGGTTTTACGATACTCTCCCGCCGGGAGAGGGGCTTTGAGGCTTAACTTAATGACATTGTCTTCAGGGTCCGCCGAGCCAATCGGTTCTTTCTATTGTGCCAACCGCTATGCTAAAGTGATCACTTCAAAGTGACATTCGAGGGTTTGTGATGGAAGTTTCCGCAAAAGAGCTACGCCGAAAGACCCGTCTGCTGCTCGATACGGTCGAGCGCGGGCAAGCGGTGACCATCACCTATCGCGGTCGTGCCAGGGCCCGGGTGGTGCCTATGAAGAAGGGACCGGAGCGGGCGGAGTCGGTAAAGCAGGACGAGCTGTTTGGGCTCTGGGCCGACCGGGATGATCTGGTCGATCCCCAGGCTTGGGTCCGGACCCTGCGGCAGAGCCGCTATCCGTGATCGTCGATACGGATGTATTGATCTGGTATCTGCGAGGCAGGCCGGAGGCTGCGGATATCCTGGATACCTATGACCGGGTTCGCTTGTCCGCCGTGACCTATATGGAGCTGGTGCAGGGGATGCGCAATGCGGACGAGCTGCGGGCCTTGCGCAGTACCTTGGCTGGCGGGCGGTGGCAAGTGCTGCCGATCACGGAGGCCATTTCTATGCGGGCCATGACCTATGTGGAGGAACATTTCTTATCCGGTTCTCTACACTTAGCCGACGCCCTGATCGCGGCCACCTGCATCGAGCATGGAGAGCGCTTGGCGACCGGGAACCTCAAGCACTACCGGATGATTACCGAGCTATCCATTCAACCGTTCCGGATCAGTAGCTCCTTGCCCTAGGACGGCGAGCGTGCTCGACATTGGCCTGTGGTTGTTGGCCGCGGAGCGGTCCAGGTCGGATTGAGTATGGGAAAAACGGCATCTTTTATCCGCAGATTACGCAGATTGGTAGTGGTAAATTTTTAAATGGTTAGCATAGAAAGGTTCACTATGCCCCGTTGCTTGATTTGATCCCCTCTCCCCGGCCCTCTCCCGGCGGGAGAGGGGTGCTGCGTGTGGCGTGCCCAACCCACTGCTCGTGGCGATGTTTCCATTTAGACCTTAACCACTACCAGGCGCGCCTTCCCAGGTTGGTATGTGCCAGCGGGGCCAAACGCGCCGTAACCGGACAATGCGGGATGTCGAATCCGCGACGGAGCAGGCGGGTGCGCACGATCGAATGTCGGGTTACGGCGCGCTCGAAGGTGTTTGCATCCCTCACCATCGGAAGACGCGCCTAACCCGACCGACAAGACTTAGCTTAATGGCATTGGCATTAATAGAGGGCGTTCAACATCCGGCTGCGGTAACCTGTCACCAAATCGCCTTGTCCGCCGAGCATGGCAAAGACCATGAGCATACCCTTGCGGCCGGCGTCGTCGGCGAAGGGGCGGTCCCGCTTCATCAGTTCCAGGAGCTGTTCGAGCGCGCCCTCGAAATCGCCACGCGCCACCAGATGGGCCGCGAGTCTATGCCGGGCGTCACTGTCCTTGGGGTCCGCTTCCAACCTGGATACCAGGGTTGCTTCCGGTGGCGAATCGACCTGGATTGCCGCGAAGCTGACTTGTCCCTTGAGGCGCACTACTTCGGGATCATCGGCCAGCTCCCGCGGCAGGTCATCGAGTATCGCTTGGGCGCCCTGGACATTGCCCGCCGCCGCTTCGATTTCGGCCTCGACCAGGCGGACGCGGGCATTCTCCGGGTCCGCCTCCCGCGCCTGCTCGATGATGCGGGCCGCACCCGCTCGGTCACCCGCGTTCAGCAACCCTCGGGCCTGGGCCAGGAGTCGGTCCGACTCGCGGGGTAGGTGGCGTTCGAGAAACTCACGGACTTGAGGCTCGGGTAAGGCGCCCATGAACTGATCGATGGGTCGCCCATCCTTGAAGAGTTGCACCGTAGGCAGGCTGCGAATGCCGTAGTCGACGGCAAGTGCCTGTTCTTTATCGGTGTTTACCTTGGCAACCAAGAGTTTTCCGCCGTAGGCGTCCGCCAGGGACGCGAGCACCGGCATCAACATCCGGCAGGGTGCGCACCAATCGGCCCAGAAGTCCACCAGCACCAGGCGCTCATGGGAGCCCTCGACGACGACGCGTTGGAAGCTTTCGGCCGTGACCGCGATGACGTAGGGTGAATCCGCCATGACCTTCGTTACTCCTTATTGGAATCTTGCTCTAAGCCCGTAAATAGGTGTGCAATCGTTTGAATCAAGCGGGTGGGGCATTCGAGGTCCGGCGATCCTCCCGATTTGGTGTGCAAGGAGACCGAAATGTCGAACCTGGTCCATGTGGTCTGTCCCGAATGCGACGCGGTCAATCGAGTCCCGCGGGATCGTCTCGGCACGGGCGCCAAATGCGGAAACGGAAAGCAGGGGGGTGGTAGCGTGCGCGTCCGGCTCCAGGGTCAAGCGGCCCAGATTGCCTTCGGTCGGCGTATCGCCGCCTATCTTCGCCCCCCCTGTACCATCTATCTGCAGGGCGATCTAGGTACCGGCAAGACCACCCTCGTGCGCGGCATTCTGCGCGGACTCGGCTATGCAGGCCCGGTCCGCAGCCCGACCTATACATTGCTCGAACCCTATGAGCTGGGGGCCATGGGCCTCTACCATTTGGATCTGTACCGGCTCAGTGATCCGGAAGAGCTCGAATACCTGGGCCTGCGCGACCTGTTGGACGGTCGGAGCCTGTTACTCGTGGAATGGCCGGAGCGGGGACGGGGCGCCTTGCCGGTGCCGGATTTGACCATCCGCATCGAGCATGCGGGCGAGGCCCGCAGCTTGGAGCTGACTGCCCATGGACCGTGTGGCAGAGTGCTGGAAGCGCATTTGTGTGGAATCGGTTGAACCGCGATCGTGTTTTGAATCCACAGATTACGCAGATTTTCACAGATTTAGTGTAGGGTCCGCTGTGCGGACCTGCTAAATGTCAACACGCCTTAACTACTCAGCTCATCCACCCACATGGCCGTTGCGCCTGCGACAGCGCTCGGCATCACGATGAAGTTCACGACCGGGACCATGGTCAGTCCGGCCGTGGCGGCGCCGAAGCCGAGTCCCAGCACACGCTTCCGGCGCAGGCGTGCACGCATCTCCCGGAACCTGAGACCATGATTGCCCATGGGGTAGTCGCTGTATTCCAGGGTGAGTATCCAGGCCGTGTAAAGAAACCAGAGCGCGGGGGCGGCCAGGTTGATTCCCGGGATCAGGAACAGGATCAGGAAGGGAACGGCGGCGAGGGCGGCGAACAACAGCTTACTCAGCTCACCGATCAGGGTAGGTACCAGCGTTATCAGGGCCTGCTTCCAACCACCGCCCTCGTGCAGTGGTCGGCCGGTGAGATACAGCTCCACCTTCTCCGCCAGCAGACCGTTGAAGGGGGAGGCGAGCAGATTCGCCACCAGGGTGAAGCTGTAGAAGACGAAGATCACCAGGACCAGGACGAACAGGGGCCAGAGGGCCCAGTCCAGCCAGTGGAGCCAGGATGGGACCTTAGACTCCATCCAGGCCAGGAAGGACTCGAACCGGGAGACCCCATACCAGATGGCGGCGGAGAACACCAGGATGTTGATTAGCAGAGGCAGCAACACGAAGCGCCGGAGTCCCGGTTGCATGATGAGTCGCATACCTTTAAGGAGATAGCCGGCGCCGCTGACGGGATTGACTGGCATGGATCTTACCGCCGTGGATTGTTTGAGATATCTGTAAGGTCTGAGCTAAAGTCTATAGGGTATCAAGGCCTCGTTGGCGTCCCGATCGATCAGGACGTCCACCCCCCCGGTTCCGCCGATGCCGGCTACCGGCAAGGGCTCGCCCGCCCTCCATGCGACGAGGGGTCCCTTTTTTTCGGCCCCCGTCGCTAAGATCATGATCGCGCGGGCATCGCTCAAGGCGCGCGCACTCAGGCTGACCCGGTCCGGTGGGGGTTTGGGCGCCCCATGGATGGGGTGCGTCAGCTCCGCGACCGGATGTACCTGGCCTGGGAAGAGGCTCGCGGTGTGGCCGTCTTCTCCCATTCCGAGGGTGACCAGATCGAAGGGTAGAGCGGTGCTCACCGGATGCCGGTAAGCGGCAGCGGCCGCTTCGGCCCCCAGCTCGGCGGGAATGGGGTGGATATTCGGCGCGGGGATCGGGACCCGATCGAGCCAGGCGAGGGCGGTGGCCCGACTGTTGCGTCCGTCGTGATCGGGCGGGAGGCAACGCTCGTCACTGAAATAGAGGTGCCAGCTTGTCCAGTCGGCCGTCGCTCGGGATAACAGCCGATAGGTCCGGAGCGGTGTGCGCCCGCCGGCCAACACGATGCGAAAGACGCCGCGCGCCGCGATCGCCGTCTCGGCCGCGGCCAGGATGCGCCGCGCGGCCTCGGTGGCGACGGCGGCGGCATCCTCACAGACATGCCATCGGGTCGAGTTGTGCATTGGAACCATCCTCTTAACCTGGGCTATTCTGCGGTCAGAAGCCGTGGCCTCTGTTGTATACCCGTTACACGTAAATATTTCGCCGCGATGCACGCCCCTCGCACCCGATAGCAGCGTTGCGACTCGTCGCAATAGGGCCTGGCTATTCCTCCTCGTCGCGCCTTGCTCTCGGGTACGATCGACCCACCTCGCTTACCGAAATATTCACGTGCAACGGGTATAGTTGAGTAAATCGTCGATGGTACGGCCCGCCTACAAAGATCACCTGGTACTGAGAAGCTATCTGGTTAAAAGCAATCCTGAATGATTCGGCGCGGTTTGGGGGGAAAGATCCCTCCTGCGTCGGGACAGGGTTTGACGTGTTGCGTTTCGACGCCCAACGGCTCGTTGATCGACGGCCAGGCCCGTACCAGCGTCTCAACGCAACCTACACCGAGATTACCCCCGCGCTGCCGGCCCGCACGGCCTCGCGTTAAGTGCAGGTTGGATTAGGCGCGCTGTTGGATCCCGAAGCACAGTGACAGGGCTGAACGCGCCGTAGCCCAACACGCCGGATCCCACAGCCAGCACCGAATAACCCAGGACCACGCCCAGACAGGCACAGCACCGAACGCGGCGTAACGCAACCCGACGCTCGGATCCATTTTAACCAGACAGCTTTTGAAGTACCGGGAAGGAGTGAATGATGCGAGCGCTGCTGCTGGTTAGCACCCTTGCCGCCAGTCTGATTGCCGGCGGTGCCTGGATGGAATACCAGGACTTCCTATCCGAACCCGTGACGCTGGACCAGGAGTCCCTGGTGTTGGACATCAAGCAGGGAACCTCCCTGTCCGGGCTGAGCGAGGAGCTCACGCGCCTGGGTCTGGTCGAACGCCCCTACCTATTCATGGCCCTAGCCTACCATGAGGGTAAAGCCGCTAGCATCAAGGCCGGAGAATACAAGCTCTCATCCGGTATCAGGCCACCGGAGCTGCTCGCACTGGTGACCTCCGACAAGGTGGTCCAACACGCCTTTACCCTGGTGGAGGGATGGACCTACCGCCGACTCTTCGCAGCGGTGGCGAAGGACGAACGCCTTGAGAACCTGCTCGGCGATAATCCGTCCGCACAGGCGGTCATGACCCGTCTTGGCCACCCCGAAGAACACCCCGAAGGGCGTTTTTTACCGGAGACCTATCACTTCTCGAAAGGCGCCAGCGACCTGGACATCCTACGCCGGGCCTATGAAACGATGGAGCAGGTCTTGCAGGAGGAATGGGCGCAGCGCGATGAGGGATTGCCCTTGGAAAGCCCCTATGAGGCATTGATTCTGGCCTCGATCGTGGAGAAGGAGACGGGCCTTGCCGCCGAGCGACCGACCATCGCCGGCGTTTTCATACGCCGCCTGGACCGGGGGATGAAGCTGCAGGCGGACCCGACCGTGATCTACGGGTTGGGCGAGCGCTTCGACGGTAATATTACTCGCGCCCACCTGCGCCAGGACACGCCCTACAATACCTATGTCCACACGGGCCTACCACCCACGCCCATCGCCCTGCCGGGCCGCGCTGCCATCCAGGGGGTCCTGCATCCTCAGGCAGGGGACAGCCTCTTTTTCGTCGCCAAGGGGGATGGCAGCCACAGTCACCACTTCTCGGCCACCCTGGCTGAGCACAACCGGGCGGTGCGGCGCTATCAGCTTAGAAAGCGGTGAACCCGCTGTCGGTCGCCGGTTGCCGGCGGAATCGTTTGAACCGCGAAGGCGCAAAGCAATGCCGTTAAGTTAGCTGCTGGCCGCTTGTCGTGGTAGGTCAGGATGGAGAAGAGAAAACTACGAATCGACGCGAATCCATCCGCGAGGATTCGCGTGATTCGTAGTTTCCCTCTGGTTTGCCGACCGGTAACGCTTAACTTAATGGTATTGCGGTCAGTTCTACTGCCGATCGCTGCCGATTCTCGATGTGGTTCATGGTGAAGGGGACAGCGGCGACCGGATGGGCCGGACGGCCAGCCGTAAGCCCATGACCTTGAGGATAGCCGCAAGGCTGCTAATGGCCGGATTGCCGGCCGGTGACAGGGTACGATAGAGCTGCATCGGGTTCAGGTGTGCTTGCTCAGCTACCTTCGGTACACCGCCGAATACCTTTGTCAGCTGGCGAAGCGCAGTGAGCAACTCGCCCTAGTCGCCGTCTTCGAGAATGCCGTTCGGTATTTCAACTGCGAGATTCGGGTCTTCTCGGAGAAGCTCGACCACTACATCGTCAAGCGGTTTGCCTTCTCATCCATCAAGTGATTTTAACCCATTGATTACTCAGGAACGTCGTTGACGAGAACCGTATTTTTCAAGGTGCCTCGAAGGGAGAGATCTTCTTGAGCCGGTCGGCTTGATGCTTCGACCATCCCCCGCGCCGCAACGACAGCCGTAAGCCGTCGCGCATCAAGGGTTCGACTTCACGCACTTACACGCACGAATATGACGGGACATCTTTTCAAGGCGCCCCGAATTTGACACGTGTAATGCATGGAATGCCAAAACCGATAGGATGCTTCCCTTCTAGGGATACGGTTTCTCCACAACGGACAAGCTTTGTAGAATACTTGTTCTTTCCAAGGTAGTAGTAAGGCTGTAACCGGTATTGTTTTTCTTTCGACAAGGCGTAGTAAAGGGTTACCGGTTTTTTATCTCTTATCCGATCCGTAATATAGCCTATCAGCGCATGCTCAAACGAATGGTAGCCATTCTTCCACAAATGAACCTTCGGGTACTGAGGCGTCAAGCCTGGGTAGTTGATTTTGTGCCATATCCCGCAGTTGGTACGATCAACCATGTGTTCAATCCACCAGGGATATGTTTTTACCAAATACTTGTCGTAGAAGCTTGGATCGTCCAAACTGAAACTTGCGGCGGTTTGATCCAGTTCGGCATAGATCCACCATTCCTTATCCAGGTCTCTACTACCATCCGGCTTCAGGCGACTGGCCCAGCTACCCGACTTTTCGTGAAAGGCCGTAGCCAGGAGTCGCTTGCCGTTGGTCAAGGCAAAGTCCTTCATCTCGCTATCATCCGTGAGCTTGCCGACCATATAGATCATCCAGAAAGTCTTAATACTGTGCCCAAAATCCGTATGACGACCACCGATTTTTCGCTCGGTTTCCGGTGCGATTACTCCCCAAAACAGATTGTGCTCAGCACTATAGAATTGCTCTCTCATGATTCTACATAGATCTTTTAAATCGCGCTTCCATTGGCTGGAAAAAGGTTCGGGCAAGATAGGTGCAAGCAAAAGCATATATGCATTTACCTGATCGAGTAAGGAAACCAGTTCCTTTCTCTCTTCTTCCGATGAGCGACCAAGGGCGCTTTTCGGTACCCACCGCATCGAATCCCATTCAGCCGAGTAGTAGTGGCCCATTATATGGTCCTTGATACGCAGTATATCCGGCAGGAGTGTCTTGTCACGTGTCAAATAGTAATAAAAGGCCAATCCTTGCAGACCATAGGCGAGATCCTGGCTCGTCCGCTGTGGTTGTGGTGGTCCAGGATGACGGATCTTTTCTTCACGACATTTCTTTTTTTCATCATCGCTCTCTTCTTCATGACAGATCTCTTCTTCATGTTCCCAATAACTCACCATCGAGCCACTCGCAGGGTCCAGTGCATGGGTTCGAAGATACTCCACACCCATCTTGGCGAGTATCAGATATTTCGGGTTGCCCGTCATATGAAAGGCAACACCATAAGCAAATATCTGGCGCGACTTCATTCTGACATAATCCTTGTGGAGTGCACTCGTTATCCATTCATCGTCTTTGCCCAATTGAGAAAAGGCAGCACATAGTTTGCCTCCTTCTAACTTGCAGCGTTCGTTTTCTAACTTGCAGCGTTCGTTTTCTAACTTGCAGCATTCGTTTTCTAACTCGCAGCCGTCGTTGCAGCGGTAGGTCGGAAAATTACCGATAGGATCACCATAAGCGCTAGGCTGATCCCAAAAAGGTAATAGATCATCCTTGACGTGTCTCAGCCAGTCCACGGGGATTTCAGGGGCAATTTTGGAAACCGGGGTGTCCGACGCACACAGATCTTTCGTGTCTGCCTCCGATGAGGCAAAGGCAATCAGAACGCAGGTGGCAACTACAGCGAAAGCATTTTTCATAGTTCTGTCTCCGGGTTGGTGGATGAAACGGATATCGAGGGCTTGTTTTGGTTCGGTTGTTACTTCACGAGTAGTGTCATAAAAAATTGGCCCATATTATCCTCCCTAAGGAATGTTGCGTCATTGATAACGACCCATAAGACGCCGGAATTTGGTGCTCGCCTGTTTATCGGATATCCGCCCCGAGACGCGGACAGCGGAATTAGCTTGGGTTTCTTGGAAGAACGATCAGTTTCCCAATCGTATTGTTCTTTTTTGGGTTCAATACCTTCAGGAAGAACGATGCCAACGACTTTATTATGCGGAAGCCCTTTGACAGTTAGCCCCTCGTCCTTTGTGTAGTGAGGTAGACGCCATAATTCCGGAATTTCTCCTTTCCTTGCCTTCTCATAGAATTCGTCCTTATAACCCTCTGGACCGGTAAAGGGCCAAAGAATTTTTGGATCCGGCACATTATCCCATTTCTCAATATCCTCAATATACTTTCGTATCTCCTCCAAACTCCTCACATGGCCTGGCGATACTCGGCCAAGAATCTCTACCTGAAATGAGTCATCTTTCTTTAGCCGAATTCTTGTATTCTGCCACCCTTCGTAGGGTGAAATAGGATAGAAATCTACCGTTTGGCTACCGAGCCGAAGACCCATTCCGGCTGAATCAGAAAATTCTATCGTGAATAAGCTGGATATCATCGATACTATCACCCAAATGCCGGAAAGGATGAGAAGAAAGGTCAGGGCCACAAGGGCCTTGCGTTGTGCACAAAATGTTAAAAACCTGTAAGAAGTTGGGTGGCCGTTTTTGACACCAGGCTCCTCTCCGAATATCGGTTCCTTGCAGGTATACCCCTTTTTCTGCACTTCGTCTGCTACCAATAGCAATGCTATGGCTGATGACAATACGAAGATTCCGAATACCGCGCCCCAAGGCTCTGGCACTGAAAAATCAAGTCCCCATAGGGCAGCGTATAGAAAAACTCCAACCAAAAAAAGAAAAGCTGCTTTTGCAAGAAAAGAGTCCAAGTAATGTTCGGTATTCAGGTTTTCCTTTATCTTTTTAGGAAGAGATTCCAGGTAGGATTTGGCCTTCGCTGTCTCTTTGTTTTCGTCCGGCATGGATTTTCCCACAGTTCTTGCGACAGTTTGATTGGAGGCCTAAAACTAGCATATAGCCAATATCCCTTCAACGACCAGATCGGCAGCAGACCAGTCTCGGGATCGGTTTGTCGATTGCGCTAAGACAAATGGCGTCAAGGAACGCATACTGCGGTGGTAACCGTTCACTGGTTACTCTTACCCGCCAACCGAATCTTCAGGTGAGCTGGGGAGCAATGCAGGGCGAACGCGTATAGAATTGTATTGAATCAGAGAGATGGCCGCGTCGGGCACAATCCTTTGTAGGGGGCAGGCTGCGCCCACCAAGTGAGAGTGCGCAAACCAATGGTGGGCACAGCTTGCCCCCTGCGGTTGCGGATAGACCACAAGGTCGCTTGGAACCACGACTATCGCGCTAACGTCTTGTTTGACTAGGAATTTATACGCGCTCGCCCTGGCGCCACGTTCGACTCCCCATTTCACCTTTATGGTATCTTTAGCTCAATGGGAAGGGTGACCCCTCGGGCTCATCTGCCCGGTGTTTAACTCACTGAGGAGCTTACCTTTTCCACTGCACCGAAGCGTTTGGCTCGTAGGATTCAGGTGAAAAAAAAGGGCAAATTCATCACCCTGGAAGGCATCGAAGGGGCGGGCAAGACCACCCAGCTCGCCGTCGTCCGGCGTTGTCTGGAGGAACAGGGTATTGCCGTCCTCACCACCCGGGAGCCCGGCGGGTCTCCCGTCGGCGAGCGTATCCGCGGCTTGCTGCTCGACCCTGGCTGCAAGGGGATGACGGCCACTACCGAGGTGTTGCTCCTGTTCGCCGCCCGTGCCGAGCATATCGCCCACAAGATCCGACCGGCCCTGGAGCAGGGGACCTGGGTGCTGTGCGACCGCTTTACGGATGCCACCTATGCCTATCAAGGGAGTGGTCGCCGGGTCGATCCCGAACGCATTGCAATGCTGGAAGCCTATGTCCAGGGTTCCATGCGTCCCGATCTGACCTTGCTGTTCGACCTGCCGGTGGCCTCAGGGCTCGCGCGCGTCGGCAAACGATCCGCGCCGGATCGCTTCGAGTCCGAGGCGCAAGGCTTCTTTGAAGGCGTCCGCACCCGGTATCTGGCCATCGCCAGGTCCCATCCGCAACGGGTGCGCCTGATCAATGCCGGGATGCCGGTGGAGCAGGTTTCGGCCCAGGTTCGGAAGCAAGTCGCGGGCTTCCTGGCCGGAGTCGGCCGATGAGCCCGCACACCGAAGCCGAGGCACCTTTGCCCTGGCACGCGGCCGGCTGGCAGCTGCTCTGGCAGGCACGTGCAGCCGGACGCCTACCCCATGCCCTGCTCGTCACAGGTCCTCCGGGGGTAGGCAAGCGCCGCTTGGTTGGGTTGCTGTCCCGTTCCCTGCTGTGCGCCCGACCTGACGCAGGTGGCCTTGCCTGCGGCCACTGCCGTGAATGCGAGCTGTTCGCCGCCGGCACCCACCCGGACTACTTGGAGATCGTCCCGGACCCGGAGAGCAAGTCGGACGAGATCCGGGTGGACGCCATTCGCCGACTGGCCGCATCCGACGCCCTGACCGCGCACCGGGGTGGTCACAAGGTCATCGTCCTGGATCCGGCGCAGAATATGAACCTGAACGCGGCCAATAGTCTCTTGAAGACCCTGGAGGAGCCATCCCCCGATACCTTCCTGTGCCTAGTCTGTGAGCAACCGGGTCGTCTGCCCGCTACCATCCGCAGCCGGTGTCAAGAACTGAGGGTCCCGGTCCCATCCGAGCCCCAGGCCCTGGAATGGTTGCGTGCGCATACCGACTCCGCGGATGCGGAGACCCTGCTGCGCCTGGCCTATGGCGCCCCCCTGCGGGCGCTCGCCCTAGAACAAGAGAACAGGCGGCAAGAGAATAGGCAACAGGAGGATAGGCTGTCCCAACGGACCCAGGCCTTCGCCGGATTCATCGCGGTCGCAGGCGGAACCCGAGACCCGGTCGCCGAGGCCGTGGCTTGGAACGATCACGAGCCGGCTATCCTATTGGACTGGCTGTACAGTTGGGTCAGTGACCTGCTGCGGCTGGCGAGCGGCCATCCTGCACCCCGGCTCATCAACCAGGACAAGCTCGAGGCGCTGCGCAATCTGGCCCAGCGGCTCGAACCGAGGGCGGGGCACCTGTATCTGATGCAACTTATGGAGGCCCGTGCGGATGGGTACGGCTCGGTCAACAGACTGCTCTTGTACGAGTCCCTGTTGGTACACTGGGCAAGGATTTTCCGGTCGCGCGACCCTGCCCTCAGACAACCAGGCTGGCAATCCTGAATGATTTGGCGCTGTTTGGGGGACTGGACGTGTTGCGTTGCGACGCACCAAGGCTCGCTGATCGACCATGGCGTCGGTGCCAGCGTCTTAACGCAACCTACCCCTAGGTCACCCACCGTGCTGCCGGCACGCGCGGACTCGCATTAAGTGTAGGTTTGCGTTAAGCGGCACGAGGAAACGCCTGGGGGTAGTGGTTAATATCTAAGTTGGAACATGACCAACGACACTGGCCGCTATGCCCCCTCTCCCTACCGGGAGAAGGTTGGGGAGAGGGGATCAAAAGGATGAATCGCTCTACTTTTTCACTTATAAGTTTACCACTACCCGTTTTAACCAAACAGTTTCCGAAGCCCGTAGCGGAGGGAAATCATGGTCAAACTGTCTGAGTTCGCAGATTACGATGGGTTGGGATTGGCCCAACTTGTCAAGAGCAGAAAGGTTACACCCCAGGAACTCAAAGACGCCTCGCTCGAGGCCATCGAGAAGCTCAATCCCAAACTCAACTCGGTTGTTGCCGTCCTCGCAGACCAAGCCCGGAAGGAGATCGAAGCAGGGCTGCCCGAGGGGCCTTTCCAAGGCGTTCCCTTCGTTATCAAAGAAATGATTGCGCACGCCGCCGGGGTCACCATGCAAATGGGAAGCAGACTGACTGAAGGGCTCATCCTACCCCATGATACCGAGTTGATGACCCGCTTTCGCAAGGCCGGTCTCGTCACTGTGGCCACCACGACCACTCCCGAATTCGGTTTCAACGCGAACACCGAGCCGGTACTCCATGGATCCACTCGCAACCCATGGAATACCGAAAGGAGCCCCGGAGGTTCGAGCGGCGGCTCGGCCGCTTCGGTTGCAGCCGGAATTGCACCCATCGGCCATGCGAACGACGGGGGAGGATCGATTCGGGTCCCGGCCGCCTGCTGTGGGCTTGTGGGCCTGAAACCCACGCGCGGTCGCATCCCCACGGGACCGGACTATGGCGAACTCCTGAGCGGCATAGCCATCGAGTTTGCTGTCACACGCAGCGTTCGTGATGCGGCTGCCCTGCTCGATGCCGTCGCGGGCCCGGATCCCGGATGTTACGGCTGGGCAGAGCCGCCCAAGACATCGTTCCTTTCACAGGCATCCAACCCGCCCGAAAAGATGAGGATTGCATGGATGGAAAAGCCCCTCTCCGGCGTTCCGGTCGATCCGGAGTGTGCGGCTGCCCTGCGCGACACGGTCAAACTCTGTGAAGAACTCGGACATGAAATGGTGGAAGCCGCACCCCAGATCGACGTGGAGGCACACGCTCTCGCCAACCTACGCGTCTGGGGCGCAAACCTTGCAAACCTGATGGATAGCGTCGCTGAAGTCATGGGCCGCACCCCTTCCGAAAAGAACCTGGAGACCGCCTCTTGGGCAACCTACCAGTACGGCAAGAACCTGAGCGCACCGGAGCTTCTCAGGGCCCTGGACATCTACACCGGGGTTTCCCGAGCGGTCGGCGCTTTCTTCCAGGACGTCGATGCGCTGCTGTCTCCTACGGCCGCTCAGTCTGCCTGGCCCCTGGGAGAACTGAATCAAAACACCCCCGGTATTACCGCCGAGAGATGGATAGAGCAGTTGTTCACCCTGTGTCCCTTCACGAACCTGTTCAACACAACCGGGCTTCCTGCCATCTCCCTGCCCCTTGCATGGACCAAGGGCGGCTTGCCGATCGGCCTACAGTTCGCCGGACGGTTTACAGGTGAGGGAACGCTGCTCGCGCTCGCCGCGCAACTGGAGGAGGCTCGCCCCTGGAAGGACAAACGTCCTCCGGTTCATGTATCGAACCTGTGAGAGTGATTACGATTCGACCGAAGGGAGAAATCTTGTGCGCTGGAAACCTTTGTCAAGCCAGAAGATCTCTCCCTTCGGTCGAGATGACAGAGACTGGTTTTACCATAAAATTTTGGTGAAACGGACTACTAGGTGATCGCAATGGACCCCGGTGGACAACAGCGTGTCCTCAGCTTCGTGATCAAGGATAGGCAGGCCCTCTATACGGCATTCATGCCTTTTATCAAGAATGGCGGTCTGTTCATACCCACCACCAAGCGGTATCGAATCGGCGATGAGCTCTTCCTGTTGTTGCGGCTGATGGACGAATCCGAACCCATCCCCATCGTCGGCAAGGTCGCTTGGCTGACCCCCGCGGGCGCAGAGGGAAATCGGGTGATCGGCATCGGCATCCAGTTCAGCAGTCAGGACCAGGGCGCCGCCCGCCGCAAGATCGAGGACTACCTGGCCGACATGCTCGCATCGGACCATCCCACCCATACCCTGTGAGCTGCGATCATGTTGCTCGATTCTCATTGCCATCTCGGCGTGTTGTAATGGTGGGCACAGCCCACCCCACGTCATGCCCTACGACATGTAAGCATGCTGATTGACTCTCACTGCCATCTCGACCGGGTCGAGCTGAAACCCTACGCCGGGGACTTCCGTCGCCTCATGGATGAGACAGGTGCCGCCGGAATCGGGCATATGCTCTGTGTCTCCATCGATCTGGAGCACTATCCGCGGATGCGGAATCTGGTCGCGCCCTATCCCCAGGTCTCCGTCTCGGTGGGGGTCCATCCTAACGAGCGAGGTCGCCGGGAACCGACCCCGGAGGTGCTGGTGGAGCTCGCACGGGATGCGCGTAATGTAGCCATCGGCGAGACTGGGCTGGACTACTATCGGAGCACGGGCGACCTCGGCTGGCAGCACCGAAGGTTCCGTGACCACATCGCCGCCGCCAGGTCCTGCGGAAAACCCTTGATCGTCCATAGCCGGGAGGCGCGGGAAGACACGCTCCGGATCTTGACGGAGGAAGATGCCCGCGACGTGGGCGGTGTTCTGCACTGCTTTACGGAGACCTGGGAGATGGCCAAAGCGGCGCTGGACCTGGGGTTCTATATCTCCTTTTCCGGCATCGTCACCTTCAAGACCGCGGACGATCTGCGGGCGGTGGCGGCAAAGGTGCCCCGCGACCGCCTGCTCATCGAAACCGATAGTCCCTACTTGGCCCCTGTACCGCACCGGGGCAAGTCGAATGAGCCCAGGTTCGTTGCGGCGGTGGCGCAATGCATTGCCGGACTGCGCGGCATGTCCGTCGAGGAGCTCGCCGCCCTTACCCGCGACAACTTTTTCCGCCTGTTCAAAGACGCGATAGCGGTGGATTGACGGGGGTCTCAAGCCGGTCAAGCAGTCTTGTTGAACTGCAAAGGCACAAAGGATGCCAAGATTTTTTTGATCCGCAGATTACGCAGATTACGCAGATTACGCAGATTACGCAGATTACGCAGATTTTCACAGATGTTTCTATTTTTGGTGGTGTTATGGCTATGTTGAGAATAGATCACAAGGATTTGATTTAAAATCATATTTTAACCATTAGAAACAATGTTGAAACACTACCCTATTTTTCATCTGCGAAAATCTGCGTAATCCGAGGATTAATCAACCACTGATGAAAAACGGTGTAATTCATGCACATCTCCATCCCCCTGCAAGCGATGTCCGTCGAGGAAAAACTCCAGGCCATGGAGACGATTTGGGATGACCTCTGCGCCCGGGCGGAGCAGATACCATCACCCGCGTGGCATGGCACCATGCTTGCGGAGCGGGCGGCAGCGGTTGAGCGCGGTGAGGAAGGATTCGAGGACTGGGAAACCGTCAAACAGAACCTCAACAAGTTGCTCAGGTGAAAATCCGGATTCTTGCCTCGGCGCGTCGGGACCTGCTCGACGGATTTCGGTTCTACGAAAAGCAGGCAAGGGGCATCGGCAGCTATTTTCTGGATTCGCTCTACTCGGATATCGAATCGCTGCTGGTGAACGCCGGTGTCCACCCGCTGCATTTCGAGAGATATCACCGGCTACTGTCGAAGCGATTTCCCTTCGCAGTCTATTACCAGGTGGCCGATGATACGATTCTCGTTTACGCCGTCCTCGATTGCCGGCGAGATCCGGCGTGGATCAGGAACAAACTGAATGGGTGACTGACCGCGAGAAGTAGCCCGTAGAATGGGCAAAGCAAGCGCCCGGCAAGATGGGGCAAAGATCGAAGGGGATAAGGCAGCGGGGCAAAGAAGCTCCGGGATTTCATAGAAAATCCAACAGTTCGTTCAGAAATGGAAAATCTGCCCGAAGATGCCATCAAGAAACAGCAACGGCATCGGATTGAACATTTGCAGGCGGAAATGGAAACCTTCAAAATTAAATATATATTATGCGTGGGTGCATTTTCTGAGAATTTGCATGATGCCATCGATGAATTTTTGTACAAATACGATGACGAACACAATACAAATATAGGCATACATGTAATCACAACCTATCATGCCGACGAAAGTGATTCGGATATTGCAGATTATTTTGTGTATGCGACAGAGGTAATCGATAAAGAAATAGGCTGTTTGCTCGCCGTATTGGACAATAATTCCGAAGCAGATCATAAGTTGCTGGAAACTATAAGCCAGGTAGATCGGGTTAGCCGCAGGGACACGGCGTAACTCCCCGTAAAAAGGGAAACACCTATGCCTGCATCAAGGGATTTCATCGAAGGCCTGCCGAAGGTCGAGCTTCACCTTCATATCGAAGCCAGTCTGGAACCCGAACTGATGTTCGAGCTGGCAAAGCGCAATCACGTTCGTTTGCCGTTCAATTCCATCGGCGAGGTGAAAGACGCCTATAATTTCAGCAATCTTCAGGATTTTCTGGATATTTATTACCAGGGCATGAGTGTCCTGCGGACGCTTATGGAGAGGAGAAGAATGCCAAGGTCGCCAAGATGACCGATAGTACTGTGCCAAGTAGCGACATAGAAGCTATGAGGATCTGCCGATTGTGAGCGTGTAGTCTTTTGTTTTGTTCCGGGCGGGCATCCTCCAAAGCCTCGCACGATTCTTTCAGCAGCTTGAAATGTTCTCTTGCTTCCTGATACTACTCATGGCGATTATCGGAGTCATTACGTGCCTTGTCCAGTAGGTGTTTGGCCTTTCGGGCCGAAGCGATAATGTCTGGGTATCCGGGTGTCGTGATCTCGATTTTCCGGTAATCGTGCTTGAAATATTCAATCTTCTTCAGATAGTAGATGATACCGGAATCCAAAGCATCGAAAGTTGCACGCTTGACATGCGCTACTGCTCGCTCGTATTCCCTCTCCGGAGCGATCGACGTCTTTCCGGTAAGCGAGTTGAGGAGATGTCGCCCAGCATACCTGAGCTGGTTAACCGCTGTGGTGTCGAGACCGTCCCAACTAGTTGAGATCTCAGCAATGAAGGCCTCCGCCTCGTTATACGGCTCCCAGAGACGGAGGATATCCTGTTCGGATGGCGGCATTTACAACTTCAGCCTAGTTTCAATTCAGCGAAGGCACGTTCCTTTTCCTTTGCCGTCAAGATATTTCCCTTTCCCAACAAGACGTTTCCCTCTGCATTGCGTCGAGTCACTGAACAGACGATTTCATCGTTGCGCCAGCTCTGATCCCTAGGAGGGATTTTCTCCGGCTTACTAGGGATGAATTTCACCAGAAAATCAAATGGCCACATTTTCTTGTTTCTCCGGTACCCCGATGGCTCGGCATTTTGTAACGGGTGCCACAACGGTTCATGATCAGTATATAACTGTCAACAATAGTGTACAACTGTCAAAGCCGTTAGTCTTTTGGGTGGTGTAAATTTTTATTAATCGTTGCATAAGTATTTGTAATAGCTGTAATTAGGCGATGAGCACAAGAACTGAACTGCGAAATTTCATGATCCGCGATTACTTTTGCAACGATTAATAACTGGTAGACGGTGGGGTTAGGCCACTGTGCGGCTCGACGGATTGAAATCTTTTCGGACAATCAACCGCTCTGATGAAGGGTATCAGCGCGTGTTGTCATCCAGATCCAAGTGGCTGATGTTCTCAAGCCGAATGAAGGTCCCGCCCGTATCCCGGTATTCTCTGCCATGGCATGTGAGGAGCAATATCTGGTAACGCTGCGCCGCCTGGTACAGGATCGCCTTCATCCGCTCGCGGCGTTCATCATCGGAATTGACCAGGGCGTCATCCAGAATCAGGGTTACCGGCTCGCCTGCCTCGCTGAGTAAATCGGCGTATGCCAGTCGGATCAGGACGGCCAGCTGTTCCCGGGTACCGACGCTCAGATCTTCGAAGGGTTCGGTCGCCCCGCCCCGTTCGATTCCGGTGAGGATCAGGTCCTCATCGACCGTGGGGGCGACATCCGGGATCAACCGGCGCAGGTAGGGAACGAGCTTGGCCACGACCGGTTCGGCGACGGCCGCCTTCGCCCGCCGGAGGGCAGCATCGAGGGTACGTTGCAGCAAATCGAGCGCACGCGCGTGTCGATCAGCTTGTTCCAGTTGCAAGGCCACGAATACATGGTCTGCTGTAACGGATGCCACCGCTTCGGCTAACCCTTTCTGCCCAAGGGCACCGAGCTCCACCCTTAGATCACGGACCTCGCGCTCGAGCCCCTCGAGCTCCTGCCTGATGTCTTCGAGGGCATGTCTCGATCGTTCGACCTCCAGCTCGACGGTCTCCGGATGCCCGGTCTCGAGCGCCCGGGTCGCCGTTTCCAGACGGCGGCGGCTCGCGTCGACCCGTTGCTCCGTCTCCTTGAGGGTCTCCACCAACCGACCGTCCGGTGCCTCGATTCGGGCCCGTTCCAGCTCGGAGGCACAACGCCCGGCGAGTCGCTCGGCGGATGTCTTCTCCGCACGGAGCCCCGCCACTGCCTCTCGCAGCCCCTGGACCAGCTTTTCTTCGGCGCAGACATCGCTTTCGATTGCGGTGACCTGGTCTTGGAGTGTTTGGACCGCTTGCTCCATACCGTCCATTCCGAATTCCCGAGCGGCCATGTCACCCAGCTTGTGGCGCAGATCGTCCCTCTGCGCGCCGATGGCGCTCAGCTGGTCCTCCAAGGCCTGGAGACCTGCGGGGGCAAGTCCCTTGAGGGTTGCGGCATGTTGTGCTGCTCGGCTATCGAGCTCCCCCGAGCGACGCAGAATCGCCTCGGCGCCGGCGACGCTGTCAGTGCCCACCTCGGAAAGCCCCTGCCCGAGCCGGCGGTCCGCCTGCTCTACCTTACGCCGCAGCGCGTCCAGGTCCTCCCCACCGGGGATGACCGTAAAGCGTCCGATGCCTTCGATCCGGAGCTCGGTGCGGCAGGTCAGTCGTACCGATCCATCAGCGGTGAGCGGTTCTTCCCCCAGCTTGACGACTGCGCCCGGCTCCAACCGATACGCAACCTGAGTCGCGGCGGCGTGCAGGCGCTCTTCGGCAAGATCGCGGGCCCGTTCGATCTGCTTCAGCGCTGATACCATCTCTTCCGTCACCCGGAGCGCAGCCCGCTCCGATACGCACCGCCGCCGCTCGGCATCCGCGTCTCGGGCCTCCTCGAGCCTAGTGTTCAGACGCTCATGCTCCGCCACGAGATGACTGAGGGCTTCGGTATCATGGGCCAAGCGGAGCTCAGTATCTCGATCCTGCTTACGGGCCTTCAGCTCGGTGAGCTGGTCCTGGCGCTGTGCAAGCCGCCCCTTCAGCTGCGCCAACTCGGCCTCCTTTCCATGCATTGCCTGCCCAGCGGCCTGCTCCGCCTTCTGCGCCTCCCTGTGTTCGCCGATCAACCTGGTACGGGTCGCCCAGGCCTGCTTTGCCGCCTCCCATTCGGCATTGGTCCGACCGCATTGCTCCTTGCCCGCCTGGACCTCGGCCCGCAGCTCTGTCACCCGCTCGGCCGCTGCTTGCGCTAATCGGGCGCGCTCCTCGGTCTTCTCCAAGGCCCGATCTTCCCGATAGGCAAGCAGCTCCGTTTGCCGCAGCTCCAGGCGGTCCACCTTGTCTTCGTATGCCTCCAGCTCACTGCGTATCGCCTGCAGTTTCTGCAGCAGCTCGGCCTCCCGCTCCTGCAGGCGCCGGTAGTCGCCGCGCGGCTTACCCCGCACGTCGAAGTACTCCCCGCGCAACGCCGTGATGCGGCGATGCAGCGCCTCGCCCCGATCGCCACCCAATAGCTCCCGCATTTCGTGCTCGAATACCGCATGGACCTGCCGCCGGGACTGATCCGTCAGGGTCACGGGCTCGTAGGCCCTTGCCTGTTCGACCCACAAGAGCCCGGCCAGGCCCTGCAGCTCCGGGCGACTGCCGCCCCGACCCGCATAGGAGAACCCCAGGAGCTCCGCCAGATAGTCTTCCGCTTCGGGGCCTTCCCAGCACCTGCCGTCGGTCACCTCCAGGGTCGCTTCGCCGTCGCGCCGCCGCGAAAAGGTCTTGGTGAGCCGGTATTCGGTTTCATCCAGATCGAATACCAAGGAAATTTTAGGGCTCACCGCGGCGCCGTAAGGCCGAAACTGTTCCCCGATATTGCTCGCATAGCGGTCGAACAGGGCCGCGCGAATGGCCTGCAGCAATGTGGACTTACCGGCCTCGTTGTGGCCGGCGATGACGTTGAGCCGAGCGGTCAGATCACGCACGGCCACTGCGCTTCGGAATTGCCGAAACTGCTCCACTTCGATGGATTTGAAATGCATGGCACTCATTGCCGCAGGGCCTTAGAGGCTGTCTAAAAACTAACCTATTGATTTCAAGCTGGTAGGCTGGGTCGAGCCCGTAGGGCGGGTAAGGCACGTGCGCCAAGCGCCGCGATTGCCGCGGTGGTGGGCGCGCCGCAACCCGCCGGATGGCTGAATCGAATAGGACAGGATGAACAGGATTTTCAGGATATTTTTATTAAAACGCAAAAATCTTGTAAATCCTGTGTAATCCTGTTCATCCTGTCTATTAAAGCGTTGTGACACAAGCCCGTAGGCGGGGTTCAGGGACGAGACCCAGCAAACCAAACTTGCCCGTAAACGCTGGGTTTCGTTCCTCAACCCAGCCTACCACCCACTATGGGCTACGGCCCTTTTTTAGACAGTCTTTTATGCTCGCGGTAGAGGATCTGCAGAGCCCTCCCTGCATCGGCCTGGTCGGGATGCCCCGCGTCGCCCTCGATGCCCACCAGGGTCTCGATCGCATCGCGCACAAAGCCGGTGGCCCCCAGCTCGGCAATCAGCGCGGCAAGATCGTCCAGACCGGTCCGGGCCAACAGCGCCGTATCATCGACCTCCAGGAAATGCAGACGGGCACGCCACCCGTCGAGCCGCTCATCGAGCTGTTGCTTCGTGGCGAGATCCACTGTGCCGGTCAGTTTCAACCGCACCAGTGTCCGCTCACTCTCACCCAAGGCAGCCAATCGACCATCCAGGACGGCCAGGGCCTGGTCATCCATGACATCAAAGGTCAGCTGGATCCATCGGTAGTAGCCGACCAGAATCCTTTCCACCTGGGGCGGGGCGCCGCTTTCCCGCAAGGTCACGAGCAATACATTGCCGGGCTCGTTCGCCTTAAAACGATCCGGCTCAGGGGTGCCGGCATACCAGGTCCGGTTCGCTACCTCCAGGGTCCCATGCCAATCGCCCAAGGCCAGATAGTCGAGGTTCGCCGTTTCCACCCTGGTATCGGCGATGGGATTGTGGGCCTCGGCTGTCTCTGGTAAACGGTTCGTGACCGCACCATGCGCGAGCCCGACCCGTAAAACGCCTGCATCCGAACGCAGGGTGTCGTACCACTCCGTCAGGTCCCCCACCTCGTGCCGCCGCCGCAACGGGGCCGGCAGTACCACCAGCCGCCCCCCACAAAGCACGATGGGCTCAGGCCGATCGGCGAGAATGACATTTGCGGGCACGACAGCGAGTCTGCGCAGGCGGCTCCAGGCGCTCTGGGTCAAGCCCGCGTCATGGTTGCCGGGCAGCAGCACCCAGGGGCCCTTGAATGGGTCCAGCACATGCATGGTCCGCCTGAGGGTCTCGTCCGAGACGGCGTTGTCCTCGAAAACGTCACCGGCGACGAGCACCGCGTCCACTCGGCGTTCCCGCGCGAGCTCGGCGATGGCCTTGACGGTATCCAGCCGCCGCAGTCGCAGCGCGGCTCCCGGATCTCCCGGAACCTGGGCGAACTGCTTACCGAGCTGCCAGTCCGCCGTATGCAGGAGGGTTAGACTCATCAGCGTCGTGTTGTATTAGTTATACTGCCACATGGCACGATTTGTGCGTTTCACTCCCTATCCCTCTGGGAGAGGGCAGGGGTGAGGACCGTAGGGCGGGAAAGCGTAGCGCATCCCGCCGTAACGCTGGGAACGCCGGCATCCTGCCGGCCAGGATTCGCCGGCAAGAGGCTGTTCCGACCCGCCTTCTCCGCGGCGCGGAGCTTCCATGTCCCCATGCGGCGCGTGGGGACGAGAAGCGACGACAAGAAGCTTGTCAATTCTGTAAATCCTGTCCGATCGAGGTTTCGCCACGAAGCTCGAGTCGGGCTCTCGTGGGCTTGAGGCGATGCCTCGTTAGCTCGTAGGATGCGGTGAGCGTGGTATACCACCTCATGGATGGCACTGACGGCCGGCGCGAACCGCATCCTACGCCCTTTGCCCAACCGACCCGACTCGCTTCCAGCCAAGCCCGGTTTCCCAAACCGCGCCATATCATTTAGGATTGCTTGCACACCCCAACGCAGTGGTACGTGCCTAACCCGATCCAGGTCCCTGCTTACGGGGTCGCTGCCAATGCTCCAGGGTAGCCTGCTTGGCGCGGGTGAGGGTGAGCTTTCCGGCAGGCGCCGTATGGGAGACGACCGAGCCGGCACCGACGGTGGCGCCGGCACCGATCTCCACCGGCGCGACCAGGGATGCGTTGGAGCCGATGAAGGCGTCATCGCCGATCACCGTCAGGTGCTTGTAGGCGCCGTCATAGTTGCAGGTAATGGTCCCGGCACCGACGTTGACGTCGCGGCCGATTTGGGCGTCACCCACATAGGTCAGGTGATTCACCTTGCTGCCCTCGCCGACCTGGGCCTTCTTGAGCTCGACGAAGTTGCCCACGTGCACATCGTCCGCCAGCACCGCCTCCGGCCGGAGCCGGGAGAAGGGACCGATACGGGCACCGGCACCGACGGCGGCGCCCTCGATGACGCAGTTGGCAAAGACCTGGGTGCCGGGACCGAGTGTGCAGTCCCGAAGCAGGCAATTGGGTCCGATCGCTACGCCTGCGGCCAGCCGGACATCACCTTCGATGACCACATTTACGTCGATGCTGACGTCTTCCCCGGCCTGCAGCCGGCCGCGGATGTCGAGCCGGGCGGGGTCGGCGAGGGTCACGCCGCCACGCATCAGCGCCTCCGCCCGGCGGCGCTGGAGGGAACGCTCCAGGACCGCGAGCTGGACCCTGTCGTTGACCCCGTACACCTCATCCAGGGTCTCCGGCTGACTGGTCGCGATCTCCACCCCTGTCCGCACGGCCAGCGCCATGATATCAGTCAAATAGTATTCGCCTTGGGCGTTACGGTTCCCGATGCGCGCAAGCCAGTCATCCAGCCTGGCCCGATCTGCGATGAGAAAGCCCGTGTTGACCTCGCCGATCCGCAGCTCGTCCAACCTGGCATCTTGCTGCTCCACGCTGCGCACAACCCGCCCGGACGCGTCCCGGACGATGCGCCCGTAGCCGGTGGGATCCTCGAGTACCGCGGTCAACACGCCGAGATCGGTGGCCGCCGCGGTCTCCATCAGGCGTCGGAGGGTGGTCGGCCGCATCAGGGGTACGTCGCCGTAGAGGACCAAGATCCGGGCCATGTCCTGCATGTGGGGCATGGCCTGCATGACGGCATGGCCGGTCCCCCGCTGCTCGGCCTGCTCCACCCAGATGCAGTCGTAGTCGGCCATCTGCCGGGGTACCAGCTCGCCCCCGTGGCCATAGACGACGCCCACCCGCGCCGCCCCCAGGGCCTGCGCGGTGTCCAGGACATGGGCCAGGAGCGGCTTACCGGCAAGCGGGTGCAGGACCTTCGGTATCCGCGAGCGCATCCGTTTGCCCTTTCCCGCAGCGAGCACCAGGATACCGAGCTTCATGGTCATGACGGCACCCGTTGTTTCAAAGGATAGGCTACCTCTCGGGTGCGTCCCGCCCGGGTCCCGGAAAATACCTGCAACGCCAGTGCCTCGGGCACTGGCGCCGGATGCTGTGTGCTCATAGACTGTGCTTCCTTCTCCCGAATCTTCACGCCAGGGCTTCCCAAATGTCAGGGGCCGTCGAGAACCCTCCCCTCACGGAGTCGGACTCTTTGATCCTCCAATTATGAAAAAGCTCGTATTCATCTTAGGTATGCACCGAAGCGGCACATCGATGTTGGCGCAGGCGATCGATCGCTTGGGCATCCCAATCCCCGGCTCTCTATTGCCGGCGATGGCGGACAATCCGAACGGATACTGGGAGCCGAAAGAGCTTGTTTTGCTGAACAATCATACACTCGAGGCCCTCGGTCGGCCCTGGTGGGACGACCGACCGTTCGAGCGACAGGGCCTTGCCGATGCACGATCGGGTTTTCTCCGGCAGGCCCTACCCATGCTCGAAGGCTGGCTGGCGTCAAGGGACATCATAGCCCTCAAAGACCCTCGCCTGTGTCGCTTGCTGCCGCTCTGGTCGGAAGCCACACGCCGCCTCGGGATCAGCAGCTATGCGCTGGTGATTGCACGGCATCCGCTTAAGGTGGCGGAATCCCTACGCCGCCGCTGGCAGGATGAAGCATCACGTCCGGCAGCAGTGGTACAAGGCGACCGCTCGATTCTACTATGGCTAGGTTATCTTCTGGAAGCGGAGCAACACTCACAGGACATGCCCCGGGCCTGGCTCACTTATGAAGGCCTACTGCATGCGCCGGTGCATGGGCTGCGGCGGAGCCTGGACACACTCGGCATCTCACCGCCGCGGGCGGTCAGCGAGGCGGAGGCCGAGCTGACCGTCCTGGTCGATCCTGCACGTCAGCGCAGCCGCCTAAGCCCCGACTCCACGCCGGAATATCGACTAGCGGAGGCCTGCTATGAACGTGTTCGGCGTTCTGCCGGATGCGATTTGGACAACGAATCGCGTGAATATTTTGCATATCAAGGTCGGGTCTTGTCCGATATCCATGAACGATTCGGCGCCGTCAGGGGGTCGATCCCGGCAGCCTACGAGGCCGACCCTTGGGCACCGAGGATGGTCCATGCCTTGACCAACCGGGTCCGCGCCGACGCGTTTCGGCCGTCAAGCGGCGTGCTTTTCGTAACCGGCGCCCCCTCGAGCAGGGGCCATAGATACCGCGTGCAATACCGCATCGAGGCGCTTACCGCACGCGAGATTCCGGTGTCCGTACTGCCTGCCGAGAGCCCGGAGCTCTTGACGCAGGCCAGCGACGCGGGCCTGGTCCTGGTTTTCCGCTGCGAGTGGGACGCGGGTTTGTCCCGACTCTACCGCTACTGCCGGCGTGCCGGGATTCCGCTGGGTTTCGACATCGATGACCTGGTCTTCGACCCCGCTTACATGACGCCCGCTTACTTCGATTACCTGCGGCGTCCGGACGTCTCCGAGGCCAATTGGCATGCAAAATCCCTGCGGTATCGACAGGCGTTGATCAAAGCCGATTTCGCCATCCTTTCCACCGAACCCCTCCGTCACGCAGCGCATTCGTTCGTGCGGGACGCTTTTGTGGTCCCCAACGGACTCAACAGGGCGAGACTCGCCGGTGCGGCCTGTCTCCCGGAACGTGCGGACAGCGGAGACGGATTCCGGATCGGCTACGCAAGCGGCACGCCGACGCATCAGCGCGACTTTGGAACGATCGTCGAGCCCTTGGTCGAGACCCTCGACACCCACCGCCGGGCCTCCTTAACTATCCTGGGGGACCTGGATCTCCATGAGTTTCCACACATCCTGGAATTCGGGAGCCGTGTCGAACGACGCCCCAAGGTCGCCTTCGAGGAACTTCCGAGTGAGCTCTCTCGCTTCGACATCAACCTGGTACCGCTGGAGGCAGGCAACCCCTTTTGCGAGGCAAAGAGCGAGCTCAAGTATTTCGAAGCGGGCCTGGTGGGAGTCCCGACAATCGCAACCGCCACGCCGCCGATGCGTTCCGCCATTCTCCAGGGCGAGACCGGATACTGCTGTGATTCGAAAGCCCAATGGCGATCTTGGCTGGACAGACTCATCCGTGACGACGGACACCGTGCCGAGATCGGTCGCCGGGCCCGTAGTCATGCGTTGACCGAATATGGACCCGATGCCCAACTGGATGTACTGCTTTCGGTTCTGGCGGAAGCGCTAGGGCGCTATCCCAAGGGCCGTACCGGCCAACTAATCAGAGCGATTCGGAAAGCGTTCGCGTAGCCAGCGTCGCTCCTTTCTCAGTACCCATCGCAGCCATGCCAGGGTAAGGCTCGACGGGCGGTATTTTCGTTCAGTCTGGCGTACCCTACGGGGAGGAGGCAGCGGGCTGGGTACCGAGATTCCGAGGAAGGCGTAGACCGAACGCAGCGTTTCCTCATAGCGGCGGCCCAGTGCCTCGGCATGTAGGAGCAGAATCTGCTCCTTTGGAAAGTAGCTTCCCAGGGTATCGAGCTGGCGCCTATACCGACTGCGATCGACGTAAGAAAAGGTCGTGCGGTGAGCCGTCCGGCTACCCCGGAACACGGACGCGGCCAAGCGCCTCACCGGTTCCAGGCACAGCGCCGGGTCCACCGGCCAAGATTCCCGACCCCGGTTACGCTCCATCGCGTAGGCCGACAAGGCGCGTTCCAAGGGATCGCGCAGCAGAACGATCAGCTTCAAACGCGGGTTGTAATGATGTAGACCGGCGATTGCCTCGGGAAAGTAGAGATAGGAGGGGGTAGCCTCGCCGACTATAGGTTCGCCGCGATAGTGTTCGAAATAGCCATGATAAAAACGATCGAGTCGTTGCGGTGCGAATCCTACCGGCGCGAGCGAATCAAACAGATGGACCTCTTTTCCCCAGGCCATGCACACCGACGGATGCTCGGCTAGGTATCGGGCCAGAGCGGTCGTACCGCACTTCTGGGCCCCAATGATCATGAAGTTGACCAGCGGAGACGGCAGTTTCCGTGAACCCTTCATCAATACGACCGGCTTCAAGATGCCGAGCTCTCTCCGAGTATGATGTTAAAGGATAACTTCTCCTAAACCGCAGAGACGCTGAAGACGCGGAGAAAGCGATCAGAAAGAATGTTTCTGCCTGATTCTTTTCATCTCAACCGAACCTGTCATCTCGACCGAAGGGAACTGTCATCCCGAGCATAGCGAGGGATCTTCAAAACCAACCCACACGGAGGTCTTTCCAGTGAGGATTCATCCTAATGATATCGTCTAGGCACAAGATTTCTCGCTGCGCTCGAAATGACAACTTGAAACCGGCAGTCGCCCAACTGAACCACTTAAAATTTAACTACCACCCGGTACTATGGTACGAGGCTTTTCAAGCCATCCCGTCTTGCATGAGTTCCTGGGGTGTGGGATCGCGGACTTCCCTGATCTTCACCTCAACGTGCAGGTCCTTCCCGGCGAGCGGGTGATTGGCATCCAAGGTAAGCTGTCCGTCCTCGATCTTGGTGACGTAAAAGGTCTTGACGTCGCCCGACTCGCTCTGCATCTGCACCTCGGCGCCCACATGACGGAACTGGGGCGGAACATTATCGATGGCATCGGTAAAGGAAAGGTTCGGGTCGCGGGGGCCCATGCCTTGATCCGGTCCCAACTCGAACCGGACGCTATCACCGGCACGCTTCCCTGCTATCGCCCGGTCCATGCCGCCGATGAGCTCGGTCCGGCCACCGTGGATGTAGCTTACGGGTAGGTCGGACTGCTCCAGCACGCCGCCGGATTGGTCGCAAATGCTATAGGTGAGGGATACCAGTTTTTCGTTCTTGATCGTTTGGTCGGTCATATTCATTCGGATCCGGCAAACAAAGAATCACCCCTCGCGAGGGCTTCCATGGCAAGCTGCACGGATGAGGCGAGGGAAGGCAGCACCGCAGGTGATATCCCGCCCAGATAGACGGGGCGCTTCCCAGGCGCATCAAAGGCCCCGCCTCGCAATGCTTTATACTGGGCCTCCCAGCGGTGCTGGAGGTCTTGTCGTTCCCGTTCGTCGCCGGTGTTGGTTGCAATGCCGCCGTGGAGTTGGTGGAAGGTCCCCTCCCCCAGCAGAACGATCAGCTCCGACCCCTTTCGCAACACCGCCCGCCGAAAGAAGTCGAGATTGACGAACCCACCGCCGGGTAGATCGAAGCGCTCATCGAATCCGCCCAGTCGATCATAGGCATCACGGCGGATAAAAACGGCATTGCTCTCTCCGATCGGTCGAAACCAACCGTCCAGGCAAGAACCGGCGAGAACCGCGATTTCGAATAAGCGGTAGCCGTCTTCAGGCCAATGGATCGCTGCCAGGAGGGCGTCTTCCCGCGCCTGGTTATAGCCTGCGGTAATCGACCGATATTGCAGGTCCTCCCCCAGGTGCCAACCGAGCACCGCGACCGTAGGATCCCGGTAGGCGCGAAACGCAGCAGCGGCCAGTCCTAGCACACCCGGCGTCACCAGCCGGGCCCCATCGACCATCAAGCACAGGACACGCCCACGGGCCCGCTCGGCGCCATAATTGAGCGCATAGGCCGGGGAAGACGGGGGATTATCGAGATAAAAATAGCGGAAATTGTTCCCGTAGGCAGCGACCCGCTCGTGCCCGAAGGGTTCGGGAGAGCCATTGTCGACCACCAGGACCTCATAGTCGATCCCCGCGCAGTGCCGTTGGTAATCTCTGGTCAGGGAGCACAGGGTGCGCGGCAGCTCCCGGGCCATATCATAGGCGACGACGACAATGGTGAGATCGAGGCGTTTCCGCAACAACCTGCGCACAAATCATTCCGAAACTTTAACGCTACCGAGATAGGTTGTCCCGGCATCAGAAACCTCGTACAGATGCCCTCAACTACCGATACCATTGAGCTGGTAGGAGCCCCACGGAAAATTTAGCCGCAAAAATCATCCCTCCAAAAAACGGTGGGGCCTCCGCCCCACCGCCATTGGTCAGCCGAACCCCTTAAGGCCAGCCTTCAACCCTCGGATCACGGGATCCACTTCGTCCAGGCACCAGTCTCACGCGTGTAGGCGTGCGTAATGGTGCTCACATAGTTGATCGCCGGATCGCCGCGATCACGACTCTTGATCATGAAACCGATGGCCGGCAAGCCTTGGAACGCCGTGGCTGTTTTTTATTATCCGCCTGCTATATTTGGTAACAGGTTTTAGTTTGATATGGAAAACACCTCCCAACGTTTCACAATCGCGAAAATTTGCAATTTTCCGCACGCGAACGCCCAGCACCACGAATCAGCTTTCAGATAGGGCCCGCTCGTAAAGTGATGTCCCCTGATAAAAGGTTAGCGAAAAACAGTTATTGAAAAGGTCTTGGTAAAGCGACGCCACCAATTTAAAGGTATCAACTCTGATTCCTTTGTTTCGACTCCCACGGATTGTCAAGTATTATATAATACAGCACCCAACGGAGCGTTCTGGTTTATGAAATGATTGATGTAAGGGCTGCGAAGAATGCCTGCTTTCCCCATGTTCGGCCATAAAGTTTGCGAATGCGTTCACTCCCCTCGTTTGATACCAACTCTTAGCTCGACAAGACCTGCATCGCAATAAGAGTTGAAGTTTTTTCCTCGGTCACACTTCGGGAGCGCTCCAGTCTCCCCGTGACGTGAAATGGTAATCCTAAGGTGTTTTGCACTTCGTACAAAAAATAACGAATACCGTCCTTTCAGCGCCATAAAGCAATCAACTGGAATCACTGCATGAGAAAAGGCAAATGATTTTTTTGCCCATATCAATTAAGTGAATTACGTTGTCAAGATTGCGCGCTCTGAAACGCTGATCTTGGCATCCTTGCAAAGCGCCGAATATCTATCGTTGACACAATACGTGCATTTATAAGGACAACCTCTGGTTGAGAAAGATTATACCCCCCAGCTAAGAGCCGTTTATAAGTTTGAAGACTATTAATACGAGTGATTCCATGTCTACAATATAATGACTACCGTCAAACGCATAGTCCGGGTGAGGAATGTGGGATATATCCGTTTGCGTATATGTCACTGGCAATTGGTTAGGTAACCTTAAGCCTGGAATATTGTCATAAGTCCGATTCTCCGCAGCCGATTCGCTAAATCGACCACTTAAATTCTCCTTCGCCCATAAGACTATATCGGCGTATTCTAAGCATTCGTCAGGCGATACAGTGGCGTGAACACCTCCCCCATACAATAGGTATTAATACGTGACTTGATCTGTATTGTTATCTCCCTTGGCTCGATGATATGTTGTGGTTACTACTGATATTCCAATATAGAGGTTTCCTGCAACGAGTTTAGCAATTTCATTAAGTGAATATGGTCGGAAATATTTGCACCTTTCCCATAGCGTTTCGCGAGAAACATAACCATTTGCAAAACGACTACTGTTTGATAACCTGCTCGTTTGAGTGCACGTAGTTGAGAGAAATCGTACTCAAGTGATGGACCATATTGGGTCGTACGTTATTACTGTGATCTTTGGTTTCTTGGGTCATCAGGTTGTCCTTTAACTGCTTTAATTCCTTGAAACTCTTCGGGAAATCTTGGAGAGCTGCGGTAAGTGAGTAACTATTCAGTCCCTGACGAACTTCTGGCTCCCTGCAGCACAACCCTGATTTCGGTTTTCGAGACCAGGACCCAGAGGGGAGGGATTGCATGGTCGGGCTAATATGGTAGGATTGTTCTTTTCTATGGGCATCTTGAAAATAGGCGTTTTCACCGATCGCTGGACTCTAACCCGTCATTGGATTATAGAAGCGTGCTGTTGACGAGAATCGTATTTTCAAGGTGCCCTTTTAAGCCGCCCTGCTGTAGGTGACCTTAAGAATTGCGGTAACTATTCAGGGTAATAAGATATTTCAGGTTTGGCGGCCTACAAAGCACAAGATGTTGTTTTCATCGCGTGGAAACGCACGAAAACACTGCATTTTCCACTCCATCATCGTAACTTAGAAAAGCAAGCCTCTTTGTTTTATATAAGTATGAATGGGTACTTGAATAGTAACGAATTACATCCTCATGGCAGAACCACTGATCCGTCAGTCTTTATTTATTGGCTATTGGTGCCTAGGGATAGAATCGAACTGTTGACAATGGATTTTTTTAGTCCCCGCTCTACCGACTGAGCTTTACCTGGGCTGAGGGTAAGGCCCCTTCAATGCTGCCGCCATCGGAGCTACCGCAGCGAGAGGGCCCAATTAAAGGGAATGATGAGAAGGCGTCGCTGGCCGAATGCCCAAACATAACTCCCTAGCGGCAATGCCGCCCTCGATGTTGGTTTCAAGCGCTAGGGGATACATGGTAGTGTTGTAACTTTGCTTTTAGGGTCTTCAAATAGATATTATAAATCAACATTCAAGTACATCAAAACAACAGAATTATAACACCACCCCGGCGGAAGCATCCGAGCTGTTGGGCCAGTTTCAATGAAGAAGCCGTCCGCGTCATAGCCCCTTGGATGTAGAAGGCATAGCTTCGTCCGGCTGGAGCAGATGTTCGCGCACCTGTGCAGGGGTTCGTTGTCCTGGTAGGTGATCCGTTGTCGAACTGGGGTGCGCCAAGTGGTCGAAAACCGTCGTTCTCCCCTGCCAGCCCACCACGATCCACATACGGCCCCGTCCGGCGTCCCTCGAATACCGCCAGGGACCCGGAGTGCTCAATCTCCCGCTCCGAGTTCAGTGTAGGCGAAACTCCGGAGCGTCCATGGAGATGGAACACGGCCTGGTCGGGGATGTCGGCGGGTTTGAAGATTGGGATGGCAAAAGTCATAGACCGCCGGAAATTTCACCAGGGCGCAGGCCTGATCACCAGGGGATCGAAGTTGACGGTAAGGACCCGATCGACGAAGCCGCTGTACGAGCTGGGCGATGGCGATAAGGGCCCAGTTGATGCTGTAGCCCGGTCCACGAACTTGGTAATCGATCCTGACGTGCGCCTGGCGGAAGCCCGCCAGGATAGGTCTTTGCGTCGCCTGTCCATAGGGCCGGCGGATTGCGCGCCTTGATCTCCTTTATCGAAAGCCGGCGGCGGTGGGGATGCCCGCTTTGACCGAGTTAAGCTCCGCACCGATGAGCAGGGTGACTTCTTGCCCCGCCGGACGACGCTTTGAGTTGTCCCAACCAGCCTTCGTCCAGCCTTCTTCTTCTTCATATCGGCCTCGAAATATCTCGCCCGGGCGGTTGACATTCAACTCTGCCCGATGAGGGGATTTTCCTGTCCCAAGTGGGCTACAGCGCAAGCCCGCGGGTGGTGTTCCATCCGCCCGGCGTCTCAGCCGTGATAGTGGCGGGCCAGCCTTCGACCCCGAGAGCTCTAACTGACCCCGACAATAAAATCTCGCTACTCTCGACCCCCCGGTAAGGCCCTCCACCCCCCAAGCATTGATCGGCTGGCTCGACTCACTTCTTATCGGGGCCCCGGACCCGTGGCAGCCCTCGATCGATCCCTGGTAGGTCAATTCGGATCAGCCCAGCCTTCCGGAGACAATTATCGGCCTGGCTTCAGCCTGGAAATAATCTGATAACGCATTCGGTAGGCCAGGACCTGATTCGACCAGTTTCTCCGCTTAACTTTGTCGGGTCTCCTGACCCGTGGCAGCCCCCCCCCCCGACCGACCCTCGGCAGGCCGTAGGGCGGGAAAGCGCAGCGCATCCCGCCGGAATCTACGGGCTACGTGGGAACATGGAAATAGGATAGCGGCTATGGCTCATGGGACCTCTGAAACACTCCGCGGCGCGGAGCTTGGGCGTTCCCACGCAGCGCGTGGGAACGAGAAAAAATTTTCACAGATTATTTCGTTTTTCATCTGCGAGAATCTGCGTAATCTGCGGATAACAGCATAAACATGCAAAATCAGGTGAAAGTGGATACTAGGGATCGAATTCCGCCACGTCCGGTTCCCCAAACAGCGCCGAATTATTCAGGATTGCTCAATCCACCCACACTCGGGCGTTTCTGAACAGCCGCATCCAGGGGCCATCTTTCTCCCAATGGTCCGGCGCCCAATGGTCCGGCCGCCAGCTGTACTGGAGGGCCCGGAACAGCCGCTCCGGATGGGGCATCATGATGGTTACGCGCCCATCGGTGGTGGTGAGTCCCGTGATACCTGCCGGGGAGCCGTTCGGATTGGCCGGATAACGCATGGCGATGTCGCCGTTATTTTCGACGTAACGCAGCGCCACCTGCGGGGCGACATCGGATAAATCCCCGGCGTCAAACTCCGCCCGTCCCTCGCCGTGGGCCACGACAATGGGCAGTCGGGAGCCGGCCATGCCGCCCAACAACACCGACGGCGAGTCCGTTATCTCCACCATTACCAACCGCGCCTCGAACTGCTCCGAGCGGTTGCGCACGAAGCGGGGCCAATGGTCCGCACCCGGAATCAACTCCCGGAGGTGGGAGAGCATCTGACAGCCGTTGCACACCCCCAGGGCGAAGGTCTCCCGCCGTTCGAAGAAGGCCTGGAATTGGTCCCGCGCCCGCGGGTTGAACAGGATCGACTTGGCCCAGCCCGCCCCCGCGCCCAGGACATCGCCGTAGGAGAAGCCGCCGCAGGCCGCCAGGGCGTGAAAGCCCGCCAGGTCCAGCCGACCGGCCATGAGGTCGGACATGTGTACATCCACGCACGTGAATCCGGCCTGGTGGAAGGCCGCCGCCATTTCCAGCTGTCCGTTCACGCCCTGTTCCCGGAGCACCGCCAGCCGCGGGCGCACCCCGCTCAGGACGTAAGGGGCCGCTATATCGTCAGCGGGGTTAAAGCCAAGTGCCGCGGTCAGGCCCGGATCGGCGGTATCGGCGATGCGTTCGAACTCCTCGCGGGCACAGTCCGGATTGTCGCGCAGGGATTGCATATGGAAACTGGTCTCGGACCAGATCTGTTGCAGCTCCGTGCGAGATGCCGTGAGGATCTCGGTTCTTTGCCCTTTGATCCCCTCTCCACCCTCGATCCCCTCTCCCCAAGCCCCCTCGCTACGCTCGGGGCAAGCGCTCTCCCGGCCGGGAGAGGGGCTTTTGCGACGCCCTCTCCAGAACCGGATGGCTTCCGATTCCTGGGGCGTGCCGATCACGCAGCTGCAATCGCCCAAGCCTTGCTCAGCGAGTAGCTTGAGCACGGCGTCCCGGTCCCCGCGCCGAGTCTGGATCACGGCCCCCAGCTCTTCGCTGAAGAGCACGGCCAGCGCTTCCGGCCCTAACGGCTCCAGGTCCACATCCAGACCACAACGCCCGGCGAAGGCCATCTCGCACAGGGTCACGAACAGCCCCCCATCGGAGCGGTCATGGTAGGCCAGGATCAGACCCTCCCGATTGAGTGCCTGCACAGCGGCGAAAAACCCTGTGAGCAACCGTGGATCATCCAGGTCCGGGGCCTGATTGCCGACCTGCCCGTAGACCTGGGCCAGGCAAGAGGCCCCGAGGCGGTTGCGTCCCTGCCCGAGGTCGATGAGGATCAGATCCGTAGCACCCGCATCCAGGCGCAGCTGGGGGGTGAGGGTGCGGCCGGCGTCCCATACCGGCGCGAAGGCCGAGACGATCAATGACAGCGGGGCGATCATCTCCCGCGAGCGGCCAGTGCGGTCCGTCCACAGGGTCTGCATGCTCAGCGAGTCCTTGCCCATGGGGATCGCCACCCCCAAGGCCGGGCATAGCTCCAGGCCTAGGGCGTGGACGGTGTCGAAGAGCCCGACATCCTCCCCTGGGTGTCCGGCCGCCGCCATCCAGTTGGCGGAGAGCCGGATGTGGTCGATCCGGTCGATGGCGGCGGCGGCCAGATTGGTGATGGCCTCGCCTACGGCCAGGCGTCCCGCGGCCGCCGGATCGATCAGCGCCACCGGGGGCCGCTCGCCCATGGCCATGGCCTCGCCCGTTACCCCCGCGTAATCGCTGAGGGTGACCGCCACGTCGGCAACCGGTATCTGCCAGGGGCCTACCATCTGGTCGCGCGCCACCTGACCGCTAACACTGCGGTCACCGATAGTAATCAGAAACCCCTTGTTGGCTACCGTGGGCAGACGCAGTATCCGTTGTACCGCTTCCGATAGTGATACCTGCGCCAAGTCCAGCTCCGGTCTCTGAAATTCGATGCGTGCAGCGGTCCGCGACATCCGTGGGGGTTTGCCGAACAGCAGGGACATGGGCAGATCGATGGGCGTGTCCCCGAAGTGGGCATCGGTCAGCAGCAGGCGTTCCTTGCCGGTCGCCTCCCCGATGACCGCGTAGGGACAACGTTCGCGCGCGCAGATGGCCTTAAACACCGCGAGTCGCTCGGCGGCCACCGCCAGCACATAGCGCTCCTGGGACTCGTTGCACCAGAGCTCCATGGGCGACATGCCCGGATCGTCGTTCGGAACCTCCCGCAGCGCGAAGCGTCCACCGCGACGGGCGTCCTGTATCAATTCCGGCAGGGCATTGGAGAGCCCGCCCGACCCTACGTCGTGGATAAACAGGATGGGATTCTCCTCACCGCGGGCCCAACAGCTGTCGATGACCTCCTGGCAACGCCGCTCCATCTCTGGGTTGGCGCGCTGGACGGAGGCGAAATCCAGGTCCTGGGCTAAAGACCCGGACGCCACGCTGGAGGCGGCCCCGCCCCCCAGACCGATGAGCATGGCAGGTCCGCCGAGTACGATCAGGGGTGTGCCCGGCGGAAGTTGCTTCTCTTTGAAAATGTGTTTGGGGTGGATGTTGCCGAGGCCACCGGCGATCATGATGGGCTTGTGGTAGCCGCGTAATTCGGTCTCTTCGGGTCCCGGTACCTCCTGTTCGTAGGTCCGAAAGTAGCCGCACAGATTGGGACGCCCATACTCGTTGTTGAAGGCGGCCGCACCGATGGGGCCCTCGAGCATGATGTCCAGGGCCGAGGCCATATGACTCGGCTTGCCGTAGTCCTGCTCCCAGGGCAACACCTGGTCCGGGAGGCGTAGGTTCGACACCGAGAAGCCGCACAGGCCCGCCTTGGGTTTGGCGCCCCGAGCGGTGGCGCTCTCGTCCCGGATCTCCCCACCGACGCCGGTGGCCGCGCCCGGATCGGGGGCGATCGCCGTGGGGTGATTGTGGGTCTCCACCTTCATCAACAGGTGGATGGCCTCGTCGTGCTCACCGTAGACCCCATCCTCAGGGGACACCAGGAAGCGCTTCCCCGGCCAACCCGCCACCACGGCGGCATTGTCTCGGTAGGCCGACAAGATCCCCTGCGGTGAGCAGGTGGTAGTGTGGCGGATCATGGCGAACAGGGACCGGTCCTGGGGCTCGCCGTCGATCGTCCAGTCGGCATTGAAGATCTTGTGCCGGCAGTGTTCGGAGTTCACCTGGGCAAACATCATCAGCTCCACATCCGTGGGATTGCGCCCCAGATCCCTGAAGCCCGCCACCAGGTAGTCGATCTCATCCCCGGACAAGGCAAGACCAAGCTCGCTGTTCGCGGCCACCAGATTCGCCCGCCCCCCGCTCAGCACATCAATGGACCGGTGCGGACGCGGCTCGGCCCGGTCGAACAGCCGGCAGGCGTCCTTCATAGCGAATAGCGGGACCTGGGTCATGGGGTCGTGGAGGGGGGCCGCGGCAGCAACCAGCAAGCCGTCATCGACCTTAGCGGACCGGGCCTGGAGGAAATAAGCGACACCCCGCTCCAGGCGCCGGATCTTGTTCAGGCCGCAGTTATGGGCGATATCCGTGGCCTTGGACGACCAGGGAGAGATGGTCCCCGCACGCGGCACCACCAGCACCAGGGCTCCCTCCGGCTCCGGTCCGGGCGGCCGGGGGCCATGGTGCAGCAACCGCTCCAACCGCACCCCTTCCTCCGGGAGCAGATCCTGCCCGAGATCCACGAAATACCTGTATTCGGCAACACATTGCAGGACCTGCCCGGTGGCAACCAGCAGGCGTTGTTGGAGCTTGCGTAAATGGAATTCGGAGTGGGCGGGAGCACCGCCCAAAACAATCATTGTTTTACCCAGTAGACAGGAGGACGCATCCTTGGATGGTCTGTTCCCAAGGAAATGTCGAGGGCTATCGAGGGATTCGATGGGGCGTACCTGGGAAGAAGCCTCTACCGAAGGCCACGAGCCTATACGTAGATTGGTTCCCCGCTCGTTTCGCCCATACCGGAGAGTATCCGGGGCCGTGAGTTCAGCTCGTGAGCCTGCACCCACAAGGTCGGTAGGCAAGGGTCCAGTGTCAGGGAACCGGGGCGCGATCCTGCTAGCATCGGGTCTCGGATGATTAGATGTCATGGGTCTGTACTTAGCTCATGTTCGACGGATGGTGACGGGCAGAGACCCGAGGCACAGACGAAGTGTCAAGTCCCGCCAGATTATAGACACGTTTTTTGAACAGATTGGGTTGTTTTTGGTACCAGCTTTTCATGGCTTGAAGGGGCGGGATGTGACCCAAAGCCTGTTGTGGAAGGTGTTGATTATAGACCTGGACGTAGCGTTTGAGGGTGTCGGCCAAGTGCTCGGAGGAGTCGAAGCGGGTGGTGCGCAGCACGTCAGCGATGCGGCCATTGAAGCGCTCGATCATGCCGTTAGTCTGCGGGGTTCTGGGCTTGATCAGGCGATGTTCGATGTGGTTGTCGGTACACACCCGATCAAAGGCGTGGGCGCCGGTCGGCGGGCGCTGACCGGTGGCACAGAAGCGGTCGGTGAATTCCTTGCCATTGTCGGTGAGGACCTTGGTGATGGTGAACGGCGCCTTCTCGATCAAGCGCTTGAGGAAACCGCTGGCAGAGGCGGCTGACTTGTCCGGGAGGAGCTCCACATAAACCCAGCGGGTGGCGCGATCAATGGCAGCAAACAGGTAGCGGCGTTGGTCCTCACCCGGCATCTGCGGCAGGTATTTCACATCGACGTGCACAAAACCGGGCGCATACGCCTTGAGGGACTTGACCGGCGTCTTAGCGCCGTCCTCCTGGGGCATCAGCGCCTTGAGGTTCGACACGCCATGGCGGCGCAGACAGCGGTCCAGGCCCGAGCGCGAGACCTCGCCGTGGATGAACTCGCGGGTCACCGCCAGCAGGTCATCCAGGGGCAACAGCAGGCTCTCACGCAAGGCCACGACCACCGCTGCCTGGGCCGCGCTGAGGGTCGCCTGGAGCCGGTGCGGGCGGTGGGAGGCATCATCTGTCCCTTCGCGTCGGCGCCATTTCGCAACCGTGTGGCGATTGAGGTGGTAGACTGCTGCCAATTCCCGGTTGCTCACTGACGCGGGCTGAGCCTGGAGTTCCAGACGGATGGCCGGGGTGGTGCGGGCGTGCTGGTGCACGTGGATGTTCATCAGGGTAATCGCTCGACTCAGGATTCGGGTGATGTGAGGATCAGATCAGGCGCTCCTGATCAGCCCCGCGGCTACCTTGCCGGTTCCTTCCGCTCCCTCTCCCGCAAGCAGCTGTAAGACCGCTCTTGCCTGCAACAAAGGATAGCTCCTCCTTGGTATATAATCACACGGGACCTAACAGTTACCTGGTATTGGTAACCTTGGGCGGTGGCGCCAACGCGGGTTATCGGATCGCGCGGGCGTTCGGGCATCACTATCCGGATGATTTTCGGCTGATGATCCCCGATGTCTGCAAGAGTGCCGGAACCCTCGTCGCAATCGGGGCGAACGAGCTTATCGTGTCCGATCGCGGCGAGTTGGGGCCACTTGATGTGCAGTTCAGAAAAAAGGACGAGCTGTTCGAGGCATCTTCCGGGTTGGATATTCTGCAGTCGCTGTCGGCGATCCAGGACCAAGTAATGGCAATCTTTCGGGACTATCTGTTGGATATCAGCCTCGGAAGCGGATTGGGTACGAAAATTACCGCTCAGCTTTCTTCGGAGATGGCGTGTAAAATCGTGGCCCCGATCACCAGCCAGATCGATCCGATGAGGCTTGGTGAACAGCAGCGGGCGCTGAGAGTCGCCACTCGTTATGGGGAGCGATTGGCCAAGAAGTTTCGAAATACCTCGCAAGAAAACATCGACACCCTGTTGACGGGCTATCCTTCTCATTCGTTCGTTATCGACCGGAAAGAGGCGAGTGAGCTCTTCACCAAGGTCCGCGCCCCCAATGATGCGGAGCGGAACATAGAAGTCTGGTTACGTGCCCGAACCAATAATTTTTCCGGTTTGGGTAGTAATACTGCACCCGTCGTGGCGTGCCTCAACGATTTGAGCGAGCAATGGCAATCCGAACCACCACCCAAAGAGGAATCCCATGAGCAAGAAACTACAGCTGAACCAGCGCTGGACCAACGAAGGCTCGAGCCTGTGGGAAAAGCAGTTTCGGAGAATTCGGGAGGATCTGAAGGGGGTAGCCGCGATCCAGGAAGCGAATCGAAAGGAGTCCTCCCGACTATTTAAGAAGCAGCGGCAAACACTAAAGGGGACGTAGACACGAGCTCGTAGGGCGGGTAAGACCAGGGACGGTCGCAACCCGCCGGAAGGCTGTTGGCGGGATGCGTTGCGCTTTCTCGCCCTACGCGGGCCGCGGTATGTGACCACACGGCATGAGAGGTGGATCACCAATGACTATTGGGACTGGGACAGTCGAGGAGTTGGCACTGGACCTCGATCCCGAACGCCGGGCGAGACTTGCCGGCTTGTTGATTGAGAGTCTTGATGATGCCGAGTCGGTAGATGAGGTGGAAATCGAACGACTCTGGCTCAGGGAGGCGGAACATCGCTGTCGCCAAATCGATGCCGGCGAGGTGGAACTGATTCCAGCGCAGGATGTGCTCGACGGTCTCCGTAACCACAGCCGGTGAAAAACGTCTGTTTCGAACCTCTCGCCGAACACGAGTTGGCCGGAGCGGTCGGCTACTATGACGACAAGGGCCCTGGACTTGGCGATGGTCTCTTGACCGAAGTTAGCACGGCACTTCATCAACTGTCCGGGGCGCCTTTTTCTTGCCCAGTTGTTTATGGGGAGCTCCGCCGCAAACCCCTTTTCAGATTCCCTTATTCCCTCATCTATCGCATTGTGAACCATGAGGTACAGATCGTTGCTGTCATGCACCGGCGCAGAGGGCCTGTGTACGTAGCTGAAAGACTCAGAGGCGTAGATTCCGACGGCTAGAGGCAGTTGACATTTCTGAGCCCGCGTAGGGCGGATAAGCTTGCGCCATTCGCCGTATGCTCTTATATCCGCAGATTACGCAGATGAAGAAAGAAACAATCTGTGAAAATCTGCGTAATCTGCGGATTCAAAAAGCGAACGCGACTTTGGTTCCTGTACCGAGGCGGTGGGCACAGCCCACCCTATACGGGAGGTCAGCGCCATCCGGCGGGTGACGGCGCGCCCACCGCCGCGGTAATCGCGGCGCTTGGCGCACGCGCCTGACCCGCCCTACGGGCTCGGGTACGCCCATTGGCGGCAACGACATGCTCATCGCCGCCCATGCCCTGACGCTCGGTCTGATCCTGGTCACCGCAAATGAGCGAGCATTCTCCCGCGTACCGGGTCTATCCGTGGAAAACTGGCTTGAACCTAAGAATCCGCATTGATATGTCGTTTTGTCGTTAGTGATTATAAATAAAGGTAGCGACATCAAAGCCGGTTTGTTACTTTCTGACGTGCCGCCACCGGACGGATGAGTATTCGTCCTGCACGGGTCATGTGTTGTGGCCCATGCGTCTTCCGGCTGGCACAAACCAACCGTCAATCCCAAAGAGGTATGAAATTATGCTCAGAAGAAAAGGCGTTGTGACGCTCGCTACCTTCGCGCTGGCCATTGGCCTTTCGTCCGTCGCAGTGTCCGTGCCGGCGGCATCGGCATGCAAGGGCCTCGAACGGGGCCCGTGCGAAAGGAAAGGTTGCAGCTGGGTAGAGTCGTACAGGCGCAAGGACGGCGTAGATGTCGCTGGTCACTGTAAATCCAAACCCTACAAATCGGTCGAGTCGGACGACAAAAAGAAGCTCGAACACAAGAGTAAGTCGGTCGGGTCCGACCCCAAGGAAAGGTTCGATAGCAAAAGCAAATCGGTCAGGTCTGACTACGAGAAGGGGGTTGATAGCAAGAGCAAGTCGGTTGAGTCAAGCGCTAAGAAGAAACTCGATAGCGAGAGCAAGTCGGTCGAGTCAGGCGCTAAGAAGAGACTCGATAGCAAGGGCAAATCAGCCAAGTCAGGCGACAAGAAAAAGTCTGAATCCAAGAAGAAGAAAAGCGAGAAGACAAGCAAAAAGAAGTCCGACAAGACGATCTAGCCTATAGAGCGGACGGGTTGCGTTACGACGCACCAAGGCCCGCTGATCGTCTGCCGTGGCCGTGCCGGCGTCTTAACGCAACCTACGCCCGCACTACCTCCGCGCGGCCTGCGCGCCCGACCACATGCGCCGCGTAGGTTGGGTAAAGGGCGTAGGATGCGGTGAGCGCGGGAGATCCTTCAGGATGGCACTGCCGGATGGCGCGAACCGCATCAATGGATGGCCCGTGCCCAACACCGATGTTGGGCACGCCGATTGAGGCCGGGTTCTGAAACAGGAGACCGTCGGTGCAGCAGGTGTTGCGGATACTGAAGCCCGAGGAGTACTTCATCGAGGAGGAACCCTACTACGAGTCCGTGGGCAACGAGATTGCGGTGTTCGAGGCCGCCTACCGCAACGGGTTGCCGGTGCTGTTGAAGGGGCCTACCGGTTGTGGCAAGACGCGCTTCATGGAACATATGGCCTGGCGACTCAAGCGGGCACTGATAACCGTCTCCTGTCACGATGACCTGACCGCTTCTGACCTGGTGGGCCGCTTCCTGGTCAAGGGCGGCGAGACCATCTGGGTCGACGGTCCCCTGGCGCGGGCGGTGCGTGCCGGGGGGATCTGCTATCTGGATGAGATCGTGGAGGCGCGCAAGGATACCACCGTCGTCATCCATCCCCTGGCCGATGACCGGCGGGTGTTACCCATGGAAAAGGCCGGGGAGCTGTTGGCGGCGCCCGATGATTTTTGCCTTGCCATCTCCTACAATCCCGGCTACCAAAGCGTGCTCAAGGACCTCAAGCAGAGCACGCGCCAACGCTTCGTAGCCCTGGAGTTCGACTACCCGGAGGCCGGGTTGGAGCAGCGGATCCTGGAGAAGGAGACCGGTGTAGCCCCGGAGCAGGCACGCCGGCTGGTCAAGTTCGCCCACATGACCCGCAACCTCAAGGGCCAGGGCCTGGACGAGGGGGCCTCGACGCGGCTGTTGGTCCACGCCGCCAAGCTGATCGTCTCCGGCGTTGCCCCGGTCACTGCCTGCCGGAGCGCCATCGCCCAGGCCCTGACCGATGATGCGGATATGCTGGCGGCGGTCTACGAGCTCAGTGCCTCGCTTTTCTGATGGTCGGTCCCTATGTTCACCGTTATGAATCGGGATTTGCCCCGCACTGACGATCTGCCTTCACGGCTCGGCCGGATCATGCTGTTCGCGGCCTGGGTGGTGGGGCTGGCTATACTTGCCCTGTTCTTCCAACGCCTGCTCAACGATCAGGAGAACCCGAACCGGGATCTCCAGGTGGCCCCGGACGCGCAGGGTCGTCCCCAGGTAATCCTGCAACGCAATCGGTCCGGGCACTACGTAGCCAATGGCCGGATCAATGGTGAGCCGGTCGTCTTTCTCCTCGATACGGGCGCCACGGACGTTGCACTCCCGCTCCGGGTGGCACGCCGGCTCGGTGTGCCCTTGGGTGCGGCACGCATGGCCAAGACGGCGAACGGCAATATCCGGATCTGGAGCACGCGGCTCGGCAGCGTCGACCTGGGAGGTCTGACGGCCCGCCGCGTGCAGGCGTCGGTGTTGCCCAATATGCCGGGGGAGGAGGTTCTGCTGGGGATGAGCTACCTGAAGCGGTTCGAGCTCATACAGCGCGGCAAGACCCTGACCTTGCGTGCCCCGAAGTAAGGCCGGATGGGGACACGCAACTGCGATTTTGCCGCGGAACCCCGGATCGATGCCGCGAGTACATCTGTGGATAAAAAGCTGGAAACAAGGATAGAAAGCAACAGGTTACATCGATGCATCGGGCATCCGAACCGGACCATGAAGGAGCCGTATAGTTGCGTGCGCATGTTTCGGCGCTCGAAGGTCCCAGCTCACGGAAGCATTCGCCACAAATCAACGCAATTGAACGCAACGGGATCAAGAACCCCCGATGATGGCGAGCCGATTGTGACCGATTTGCGTTTATTTGCGTTCATTTGCGGCAAAAAAATGATTCCCATGTTATCGGTACTTCGATACTGCTGTATTCGTTTTCTACCGATGCGCCATGACTGAGCGGCGTCGGCGTATCCTCGTGGTAGGTGTCGCCGCCCTGGATATCATCAATGAGGTGGCGGCCTACCCGGCGGAGGATGCGGAGCTACGTGCCCTGGATCGGCGCATCGTCAGGGGTGGCAATGCCGCCAATACCCTGGCGGTGCTCAGCCAGTTGGGCCATGCCTGCGCCTGGGCGGGGACCCTGGGTAAGGACGCCGAGGGGACGTGGGTCCTTAAGGACCTGGAACGCCGCGGCATCGACACCGGATCTTGCGTCTTCCATCCGCACGGCAGCACACCCACCTCCTACGTGGTCCTGAGCCGGGCCAACGGCAGCCGCACTATCATCCACTATCGTGATCTACCCGAGCTGTCGGCGTCCGACTTCGCCCGGATCCGACCCGCCGGCTATGATTGGGTGCACTTCGAGGGCCGTGATCCCAAGGAGATTGCGGCCATGCTGCGGGACTGCGCCCGGCGCTTCCCAGAGACCGGGGTTTCACTGGAGGTCGAGAAGCCGAGGCCCGGGATCGAGACCCTGTTCACAGGGCCGGATGTCCTGATTTTCTCCCGCCACTATGCCCGGAGCCGCGGGTATGCAGACCCGCGCCGCTTCCTGTGCGATCAATGGGGCCACACGGATGCCAGGCTGCTGATCCTGCCCTGGGGCGAGACCGGGGCCTATGCCCAACCCCGCGACGGAGAGGTCTGCTTCGCGCCTGCCCATAGACCGCCGCTGGTCAGGGATACCCTGGGGGCTGGGGATGTCTTCAACGCCGCGGTAATCGACGGTCTGCTCGCCGGGCTCGCCCCGCCGGCACTGCTCGACCACTGCAATGCACTGGCCGGCCACAAGTGCGGCCTCCTGGGATTGGACGATTTGATAGCGAGTGCCCGCGCGGCGGGGGTCCTACGACCGATGCCTGTCTAGGGTTCGACAGGTGACGACGCGATCCCTTGACAAAGCCGTTTGGGGATATTATTGTGCAGTGCAGCAATTGTTGCACCGCAGCAATTGCTGGAGGTTACCTATTTTTCACACAGCGGAGATACACCATGAACGCGGAAAAGAATTTTGACATGACAAAAGAGATGGGCGGCAAGGCCATGGAGAACGTGCACAAGCTCGCCGAGCTCAACATGGAGACCTTGAAGGAGATCATTTCCAGCCAGATGGAAACCGTCGAATTCGTGATGGATCAGGCCAAGCGCCAGATGGAGCTGGCCACCAAGGTCAAAGACTTTAAGGGCTTGAAAGACCTCCAGGCCACGGTGGCGAAGGAAACCGGCGATCGCCTGATGGATGATGCCAAGAAGGGCATGGAGAGGATGAGCGGGATCCGGGATAAATACGTTACCTTTGTCAAAGAAGCGACCAGTTCTCTGAAAAGTTCCGCAAACTGAACATGTGACGGGGGAGAATCGGGTTTGTCCCGGCAACCCAAGGCAGTTGCCGGGTCGGAGGTTTGCCCCCTTTCGCTTCTCGCGAGAAGAACAGGTGGCCCGGCGCAAGCCGGGCCTTTTTATGGCAGGGGCGACCGCTTCACGGCCTTTTCACGGCCTTCGATGGCCGGATGCTCCGGTAGGCCAGTATCAGCAAAAGCACTCCCAATAAGACCATCGGCAGGGTCAGGACCTGGCCCATGGTCAGCCAGTCGAAGGCGAGATAACCGATGTGAGCGTCCGGCTGGCGGACAAACTCGACCAGCAAGCGAAAGACGCCGTAACCGAGCAGAAACATACCCGACACGGCCATGGTCGGCCGCGGTCTGGCGGAGAAGATCCATAGGGTCAGAAACAGGGCCGGGCCCTCCAATGCGGCCTCGTAGAGCTGGGAGGCATGCAGCGGTGGGCTCCACGTGGTGCCCGGCGGTAGTCCCCCGCAATACTCGCCGAATCGCTCGCAGGGGACGCGCATACCCCAGGGGGCGTCGGTAGGATGTCCCCACAGCTCCCCGTTGATGAAGTTGCCGATCCGCCCGGTGAATAAGGCCAGCGGCACCAAGGGGGCGACGAAATCCGTGACCTGCCAAAAGCCTATGCCGCGGCGGCGGCTGAAGAGCCACAGCGTGATAAATACCCCGATCAGGCCGCCGTGGAAGGACATGCCGCCTTCCCAGACCTTGAACAGGTTCCAGGGGTTGGCGATCAGCTGATCGAGGCCGTAGAAGAACATGTAACCCAGGCGGCCCCCCAGAATGGTCCCGAGGATACCGTAGAAGACCACATCGTCCACCATGCGGGCATCCCACCCGGAGCCGGGATCCGAGGCGCGGTAACGACCGAGCACCCAGATGCCGAAGAAGCCCAACAGGTACATGAGTCCGTACCAGTGGACCTTGAGCGGCCCCAGGGAGAGGGCGACGGGATCGAGTTGCGGATAGTCGAACATGCAAACCACTTGTAAGGTTCAGATGCGAACCGAGTACAGCCCTACTGAAGTACCGATAACATAGGAATCATTTTTTCCGCAAATGAACGCGAATCAACGCAAATCGCTCGCAATTGCTCCATTCAGGTAGATTTGCGGCTATTTGCGTTTATTTGCGGACAAATTTTTTGGCTCGTTCCCACGCTGGAGAGGCTGATTTGTGGGGACACCTCAGGCTCAGGGTAGGATCTTGATCGGTGTGCCGTAACGAACCAACCGCCAGATCTCGTCCATCTCGTGGTTCTGGACGGCGATGCAACCATTGGTCCAGTCCCGGGTCAGGTACCGCTCCTTGAACTTGGCGGACCGGATGTGGTTGGGTTGGCCGTGGATCATGATCATGCCGCCCGGGTCATACCCCCTGAGGCGAGCGAATCGGATATCCCATTTATTGGGATAGGAGATATGGATGGACTTGTAGAAACGGCTGTTGGGATTGCGCCAATCGAGGAAGTAATTGCCTTCCGGTGTCCGCTCGTCACCTTGTCGTACCTTATGGCCCCACGGCCGCTCGCCGAGCGCGACGCGGTATTCGCGCAACACCTCGCCGTTCCGAATGAGTGTCAGCCTACGCTTCGATTTTTCGACCACCACCTGGTCGGCCGCCCGGATCCGCCTCTTGGGTTGTTCACTACCGGCGCAGCCGGCGAGCATGACGACCACTACCGCGACGAGGAACAGGGCCACATACGTCCACCGGCGGGGGGCGGCAGGACGTCGGCAAGCGGCCGAAGTGGGCACCGCAATCATGACATTACTCCGGGGCATCTTAAAAACAGGGTTTTCGTCAACAGTGCGATTGAGTAATCAACTTGATTGGTGAAAATACCTCTTTTTCAAGCTGCCCTCCAAATGGGCCAACGGACGATTCCCGTTAGCGATCCGAACCCGAAAGCGGTCCTGCGACGCCGCATGGTACTACAAAGCCGCCCCGCTTTTTATTTTGGTCACGGGGGAAAGGGGAGGCGAGCGTGTGTAAAGCTTCCTGCTTTGCGTCTCTGGTACGCTGGGCCAAACCTGGTCAGTCGAGCGACCTGTAAAGGTGGTTGCCATTGAGCTTTCCGCCATTGAGCTTTCCAGAGGCTTGAATCCGTGCATGTCCAATCCATCCGGTGAACGAATTTGCTTGCGGGGAGTTGTTGTTGCTGTGAGATGGAACCTTGGCTAGGATGCGTGCGAATCGACTCCCTGGGCGGGTGCCGGACGCTGGTGATTTTATCGTCCTGTCCTTGCCGACCCCTCCCAGGCATTTTCAGCCGGTGGCGGCTTGCCTAAGTGCCATTCACCTTAATCCATATCTTACGAAATATAACCACATAAGGAGGAGAGCATGAAAAAGGTTTTGACTGCCATGCTGCCGCTTATGGCCCTGCTCAGCACCTTTCCCGCAGCCGTTTCGGCCGCTGCCGGCGGGGGCGGGGAACAGCTCGATCTTACCAATCACTTTGTGGGCTTCACGGCCTTGGTGGTTTTCATCGTGGCCTACGGTTTCGTGATGGCCGAGGAGTTCACCCATCTGCGTAAGTCCAAGCCGGTGTTGCTTGCGGCCGGCATCATCTGGGCCATGATCGCGGCTGTCTACGCGCACCATGGCCTGCCCCACGCTGCGGAACAGGCGGTTCGGCACAACATCCTGGAGTATGCCGAGCTCTTCCTATTCCTGCTCGTGGCCATGACCTACATCAACGCCATGGACGAGCGGCTGGTGTTCGATGCCCTGCGCGCCTGGCTGGTACGGTCCGGTTTTTCCTACCGCAAGCTCTTCTGGTTCACGGGCGTGCTCGCCTTTTTCATCTCGCCGGTGGCCGACAACCTGACTACGGCGCTGCTCATGTGTGCGGTGGTGTTGGCGGTGGGTCGGGACAATCCGCGCTTCGTCACCATTGCCTGCATCAATATCGTGGTAGCGGCCAACGCCGGTGGGGCATTCAGTCCCTTCGGCGACATCACGACGCTGATGGTCTGGCAGAAGGGGATCGTCGATTTCCAGACCTTCTTTTTATTGTTCGTTCCTTCCGTGGTCAACTGGGTGATCCCGGCCGCCGTCATGCACTTTGCGGTGCCCGATGAGCAACCACCGGCCTCCGGTGAAGTCGTTACCATGAAGCGGGGGGCGAAACGGGTCATCCTCCTGTTTCTGTGCACCATCGCCACCGCCGTCAGCTTCCACAATTTTCTCCATTTGCCGCCCATGGTCGGGATGATGACCGGTCTGGCTTATCTCAAGTTATTCGGGTATTACTTGAAGAAGACCTTCGATCAGAGGGCCGCCTATAAACGGCGCAAGACCGATCTCAATCAGCTCGAGCTCGGCGACGTGGTGCCCTTCGATGTCTTCAAGAATATCGCCCGTGCCGAATGGGATACCTTGATGTTCTTCTACGGCGTCATCCTCTGTGTCGGCGGCTTGGGCCTCATCGGTTACCTGGCGTTGACGTCGGAGGTGATGTATGTGGAATGGGGGGCCACCCAGGCCAATGTGATGGTGGGTATTCTGTCTGCAATCGTAGACAATATCCCCGTCATGTTCGCGGTGCTGACGATGCAACCCGACATGTCCATGGGCCAGTGGCTGTTGGTGACCCTGACCGCCGGGGTGGGCGGCAGCTTGCTCTCTATCGGCTCGGCGGCGGGGGTGGCCCTGATGGGACAGGCACGCGGCCTGTACACCTTCTTCAGCCATCTGAAGTGGACACCGGTCATCGCACTCGGATACGCGGCCAGCATTCTGGTCCATTTCTGGGTCAACGATAGCCAATTTTCGATCCCCCCGCTTTTACCGTAGATCCCGGACCTGGGGGTGAGCACACATAGCGCTTTCCGGAAATATGGTCTTGCGGACCTGTCTGCCTGTAGCAGCTACCTGCGGGCAGGTAAGGCAGACAGGTGCCACCGCCCGTTGCCCAATCAAAGAACGCAGGCAGCTGCGACAATCTGCGTATCTGATCAGGATTTCAACTGCAACTCCGATGGAACGGTTGGACTATAAAGGCCCACGCCATGCGTGTACCTGAGCTCACCGTCTTGCGCGAGGAGATCGATGCCGCGATCTTCAATCTGGATGGTGTCGTCACCCAGATCGCCAAGCTCCAGGCCAGTGCCTGGAAGCGCCTTTTCGACACCTATCTGCGCGAACGCTCCTCCCAGCAGGGCGAGGACTACAGATACTTCGATAGCGCCCTCGACTATCGGCGCTACATCGACGGTAGACCTCGCTACCAGGCCATAAAGCACTTTCTTCTGGCTCGCCATATCGACTTGCCCAAGGGGGAATCCGACGATCCTCCGGAACGTGACACCATTTGCGGTCTTGGCAACCGCAAGAACCTGATCTTCGACCAAATCGTCGAGGAAAAGGGCGTAAGGGTTTACGGTTGTACCATTGCCCTTATCCATCGCCTGCGTAAGGCGGGCATCAAGACGGCCGTGGTCTCCGCGAGCAAGCACTGCGACCTGGTTCTGGAACAGGCCAAGATCACCGACCTGTTCGACACCCGAATCGACGGAATGGAGGCCGAGCGCCTCGATCTGGACAGCAAGCCGGACCCGGACATTTTTCTGGAAGCCGTGCGCCGCCTGGGCGTGGTACCTGCAAGAACCGTCGTGTTCGAAGACACGGTCGTCGGGATTACCGCCGGCAAGCGCGGACGTTTCGCCCTTGTCATCGGTGTCGACCACGGGGGATGGAACCGGAAGACGCGGCAGCATGGTGCAGACCGCGTGGTCCGGGATCTGTGCCGCGTCGATGTCGAAGGAACCGACATCGACAGGTGTTCGTCCCCTCGGCCTTTGACGGATGTGGCCTGGGTCTCGAAGCAGCTGGCGGGGAAACGCCCGGCGCTGTTTCTGGATTACGGGGGAACCTTGGCGCCCATCCATGATCGACCGGAGGATGCCCGGCTCTCCGAGGACATGCGCCTGATTCTACGCAGCGTCGCCCGGGTGGCGCAGGTCGTGGTGGTCAGTGGCCGTGATCTCGATGAGGTGTCCGAGCTGGTGGGGCTCCAAGAGATCACCTACGCGGGCAGCCATGGCCTGGAGATCCGGGGTCCGGATTTGCGCTTGGAGCTCCCCGAGGGCATCGATGCCTTGGATGACTTGGATCGGGCCTCGGTGGATCTGACCGCAGCACTGAAGACCATCCCCGAAGCGCGCCTGACGCGCAAGCGTTTTGCCATTGTCGTCCATTACCGCCGGCAGGCCGGCGGGGGTTCGGACGCGGTGGAATCCGCCGTCAAGCGTGTGCAGGCGCACTTTCCACGTCTGCACCTGACCGGCGGCAAAGAGGTGATCGAGCTGCTGCCGGATATCGACTGGGATAAGGGCCGGGCGGTACGCTGGTTGTTGTCGGAGCTGGGACTGGACGGTCCGGAGGTCCTGCCCCTCTATGTGGGCGATGATGTGACTGACGAAGACGCCTTTCGAGCCGTGCGCGGTCGTGGCCTGGGCATCCTGGTGTCAGACCGACCCCAACCCAGCGCCGCCCTCTACCGGGTACGCGACACGGACCATGTGGCTGAATTGCTCCGACACTTGGCCGAGACGCAGCCCACGCTCGGTGGGTAGTGGTGAGTTTTTAAGTGGTTAGTAGTGGGTAGGCTGGGTTGAGCCTGCCTGTGCGTCCTTGCACGCAGACAGGGAACGAAACCCAGCATTTACGGGAAGCCTAGTTTGCCAGGACAACCGAATTGCTAAAAGACCCTCCATGACAGACCCGAATTTCCTGACTGCCCCTTCACGCGCTACCCCCGAGACCCACCGGCGGGGTGGGGACAAGGTTGCGCGTATCCCGGTCACGGTGGAGGCGGGCGGGGCGCCTCTGCGCAAACCCCTATGGATTCGGGCCAAGGCGCCGCTCGGACCGGGTGTCACGCGCATCAAGCGGCTGTTGCGCGCGGGCAAGCTCACCACCGTGTGCGAGGAGGCCCGGTGCCCGAACCTGGGGGAGTGCTTCGGGCACGGCACCGCTACCTTTATGATCCTCGGGGATCTGTGTACCCGTCGTTGCCCCTTCTGCGACGTGGCCCACGGCAGGCCCCGGCCACCGGACCCGAACGAGCCGGGACATCTGGCCCGGTCCATCGCCGCCATGGGGCTTAAGTATGTGGTTATCACCGCCGTGAACCGGGACGATCTGCGCGACGGCGGTGCCGGTCATTTCGCGGACTGTTTGCGGGCCGTGCGCACCAGGACCCCGGACACCAGGCTGGAGGTGCTGGTGCCCGACTTCCGGGGGCGGGAGGCAGTGGCCCTGGACGCCTTCGCAGGGGAGGCGGTACCGGACGTCTTCAATCACAATCTCGAGACCGTACCCAGGTTCTACCGCCGGGTCCGTCCCGGCGCCGACTATCGGGGCTCGTTGCAGTTACTCCGAGATTTCAAGGCGCGCCATCCGGAGGTGCCGACCAAGTCGGGACTGATGTTGGGTCTGGGCGAAGAGCAGGCCGAGGTCCTCAGGGTCATGACCGACCTGCGCGCCCACGGGTGCGACCTGTTGACCCTGGGGCAATACCTGCAACCCAGCCCTTCCCATCTGCCGGTGCTGCGCTATTGGACACCGGAGGAATTCGAGAGGTTAGGCGCCATCGGTGAGGCCATAGGTTTCGCCAAGGTGGCCAGCGGGGCCATGGTGCGCTCGTCCTATCATGCCGATCGTCAGGCCGCGGAGATCATGGATATTTGAGAAGCCGTGTTGGGTAAAACGGATCCTAGTACCTAGTTTCTGTCGATATTGCTGTTTCTCTCGTTCCCACGCGCCGCGTGGGAACGCGGAAGCTCCGCGCCGCGGAGTGTCTCGGAGCGGACCGCTGGGATGTTGCGGCCATCTAGCCTGTGAAAACCGTTGGTTAGTGCAGATAACAACCGGAAACAGAACCACGGATGAACACGGATCGACACGGATTGGTCTCCATCCGTGTCTATCCGTGTCTATCCGTGGTTCGAGATAGCGAGGATTAGATCGTTTGTTAATTGAGAACACCCCCTAGCAATATCGATCGAAACTAGGTACTAGTTCTATACGGCTTTATATCCGCAGATTACGCAGATTTTCACAGATTAAAAATGAAATAATCTGCGGAAATCTGCGTAATCTGCGGATTCAAAATGCGAATTTGCACAGGGACAAAACACAGAGAACAAAGGGTCATAACTCCCTGGCGAGACGAAAACCAAGACCGTCGTCCGCTTCATCGGTGGAGCCCCTGTCCCGGAACGCCGACCGGAGGAACCTAGGAAGGTCGTACCAGCCACCGCCGCGAACCACACGCCCGGCGCAGTCGCCGCCGTTCCCCTGACCCCAAGCACTGCCGTCGGACGGGGCACCCCGGTAGTTCTTGTGCCAGCAATCCTGGGTCCATTCCCAGATATTGCCGGCGATCTCATGGAGCCCCCAGGGATTGGCCGGCAAGCTGCCGGCCGGGACCATCTGTTCCCGGTAGATCCCGGTCTTGGTCCCATAGGCATTGTAGCCCATGTTGCCCTTGTAGTTGGCCTGGTCGGTGTGGATACAGTCGCCGGTCCAGAAGGGGGTCGAGGTACCGGCCCGGGCGGCGTATTCCCACTCGGCCTCGGTAGGCAAACGGTAGCTCTCGCCGGTCTGATCACTCAACCAGGCCGCATATGCCGTGGCGTCCTTCCAGGTAACATTGATTACCGGCTGCTGGCCCTGTCCCCAGCCCTCATCGCCCGGCTTCTTGCGCCCTGTGGCCGCGGCGAAGCGGTCGTATTCGGCGAAGGTAACCTGAGTACGGCCCATGGCGAAGGGACGCAGCGTCACCTCATGGACCGGTCCCTCAGCAGTATGGCGCCCAGGCTCATCGGTGGGGGAGCCCATTTGGAAGCTACCACCGGGGATGACAACCATTCTCGGTCCCTGTGAACCATCCTTGAGGGCATCGTGGAAAACTCCCAGGGGGGCAAGCGGACCTTTAGTTTGCTCCGAGGCCAGCGATACCGGCGATATTGGCGTCCCAGTCTGTGACGGAATTGGCGCAATATCGTCTGGAACAGACCCCTGGTCCGGCGGCGGAGACGGATCAGATGGCGACGAGGGTGAGCTACCGGCTTTGGAAGTGTCTGCCGGTTGATCCTGAGCGGGGTTTGGTGCAGGCTTTGGCTCTGGTGTCGAAGGCAGATCGGGCGTCGAGGGTGGACCAACGATCCTGGCAATGTCTGCCAGCAGGGCTTGGAACACATCGGCATCCCGAGTGCCTGTCCAACCCACCAGGCTGCGGGTGTGGATATTGTAGAATCTCAGGGGAAGCTTGATGTCCTCATCGATTCGTATGGAGACGAATTTTCCCTGATCTTTCGCCCAAGCCGATTCGGCGCGCACCCACTCGGAGACCACCGAGTGTTGCGACCACACAGTGACGACACACCGCACCTTTTCCAGCGTGCTCTCGATGAGCTCGTCGAAGGATTCGCCGGCGCGAATCTCCAGATCCCACCAGACCTCATAGCCCTCGGCGGTCAGGGCATCCACCAGGAGCTCGACCCGTCGGCGGTCCTGTTGTGAGTAGCTGATGAAGATGTCGGCCATGTCTCGCAGGTCCTGCTCCTCGTTCTCTCGCCCGGCGGACGTGGATCAAATCAAGAAGGATAACCCTATGGCAACTCAAGGTGATCGGTAACCACATCCTCTCATCCGCGGATTACCCAGATTCCCACAATGCCATCAAGTCAGCTGCCGGGGCTTCGGGGCCACCGAATGATAATCACAGATGAAACAAGCTGTTGGCAGATAAATAAATCGGAGCGGTCGGGTAATCTACCGGACTTTTTGGAGTGCGCCGGCAAGGCGCTGCGGTCTGGTCGGCCTGCGGCGGTGTGCACTCCGAGTGCGGTATCTGCTCAAGGATCGGTGGTGCGGCATTTCCTACGCAGCGCGGCGACGGCGCTTTGGTTCTTGGGCGGTCCGAGTATCTAGTACAGTCGAACTAGTCCCGACGCAGGAGGGATCTTTTCCCTCCGGACAACGCCAAATCATTCAGGACCGCTTCGCCCGCTTATATTCCTGCAGGGCCTTGGGCATCAGGCGCTTGAGCGCGGCAATTCTTGTCTTGTCAAGGGGGTGAGTGCTGAGGAACTCCAATGGCTTGCCGCCACGCTTGCGGCCATACTCCGCAAAGCGTTGCCAGAATGCGACGGCCTGCCGCGGATCGTAACCGGCCCGCGCCATGTAGAGCAGGCCTACATGATCGGCCTCCAGCTCCTGCTTGCGTGAGTAGGGGAGCGCGACACCGACCGTCGTCCCGAGACTGTAGGCCTGCATGACCATATCGTGGGTAGCCTTGTTCTGCCCCAGCGCACCGGACAGTACCGAGCCCCCCACGTCGATCAGCATGGATTGAGACATGCGTTCCGCGCCATGACGGGCGGTGACGTGAGCGATCTCGTGGGCAATGACGGTGGCGAGCCCGGCCTCGTTCTTGGTGATCGGAAGTATGCCGGTATAGACCCCGACCTTCCCTCCGGGCAGGGCAAAGGCATTGGCGCTGTCCGAGTCCTTGAACAGCACGAACTCCCACTGGGCGTGTGGCACTTTCGCCACCGCGGCGATCCTCTTTCCGACCCGCTGCAGCCGCTTCGCTTGAGATCCCGAGGTGACGATAGGCTCCTTGCGTTTCATTTCTCGAAACGCTTGAAATCCGAGCTTGGTCTCCTGGGCTGAGTCGATAAGGATGAGCTGGGAGCGGCCCGTCTCCGGCGCCGTCGTGCAGGCGGTCAGAGTTGCGACCGCTACTGCGGTCACCAGAAAAACAAATCGCTTTGAGACATGCATTGTCCTGTTCTCTCCTCATTGATCAGCGATTTAAAAATCGGCACGTTGGGAGTAAGCTGTGCCTGAGTGCGGGTGATTTGACAACCCTGCACGGGGTGGAACGATTTCAAGCGCCGGCGCGAAGGTCGCATTGGGGCGTCGAGAACTGTCGGCTATGGCATCGGTGTCAGCGATCGCATGCTCGATCCGGAGCAACCGGCAACCTTGGACGAGCACCTAACCGGAAAATGCTTTTTATCTAAAAAAGTTACCGCGATTTTATTATGTACGATTACAAATTCCGTCACAAAGACCCTTCCTTTAAGGAAACCAAACATTTCCCGCGTAAGATGCTTCTACTCGCCGTCGGGCTCGCACTTGTGGCCGGGGTCCTGTACGGAATCATTTTCCAGGGGCCAGCCCGGCACAGCGGATCGGAAGTATCGGAAACGGACTCGGACATCATCCCACTGTCGCTACCCCCCTACACCGGGCCGAAAGAAAACACTCGACCCATCGACTCCGCTTCCACTTCCCGGCAGAGATCCTGACGGAAGGTCCTCAAAATCCGGTACATGCTAAGGCCATGGCAAGGACTGCATAGATTCCCAGTACGGGAGAGCGGACTTTCCGGTCCAAGTGCTTAAACGCAGCTTCCCGATCTACGACTTACGCGGACGGCAAGTGATATTCTGGCGGATGTCGGGCCCCCAATAGAGGGTCCCGAGTAGCTTCATGTCTCCGCACTGCTCCGGAGATCCGAACCGACGTCGTTACTAGCGGTCTTATCCGAGGCGACGGTTTTCCGAGCCGGATCTTTTCTATCTCCGGTCTGTTCCTTTCCTTCACTTTGATTCAGCAACGGGGAAGTTTGATGTTCGTCTATCCGCACCAGCTCTCCGTTGATCTCCGCGCCTTCCGGCACCTGGAGCCTGCTATAATGGACTTTGCCCTCAATGCGCGCCCCCGATTTCAACTCGGCACGGTACGCAGCCCGAACGTCGCCTCTGATGGTGCCATCGAGCACAACATGCGCAACGTCGACGTTACCCTCGATTACACCGGACGGTCCAAGGGTCAAAGCACACCCATCCGACGACTGTTCTTTGATGTCGCCTACCACCTTTCCATCAATGTGCAGCGCGCCGACGAAGTGAACTTTCCCCACGATCTCGGTACCCTCGCCAACGATCGAGCTATAAGCCGGTGGTTGCTGTCTCTTATTTCTCATTGGCATTTTCCCGCCCTTGTGATTGTTCCAAAGCCCGAAAAGTTACGAAATGGGGTTAGATGTCAGATCCCAGGCAGGCCGCCGCCTACCCCTCTCACTCGAGGCTCCAGGGAAAGATCTCGCTAACCGGGTTCATCTTGTCGGTTTCAGGTTTGACCTCGACAATCAGCTTTTCCGGTTCGAAGTCATCGGGCACTTTGACAGAACCCTGAACGTTCTGAAAATGTTTGAATTTCATCCTGTGACGCAACCGGTCGTAGCCTACCAGCTTGTCGAGAGATAGATCCTTCCCCTCGCCGTTACGCTTGCCGATAACCCGTACCTCGATCTCCCCGGTAGACTCACCGAAGCCCTGGACAAGCTGCCGGAGGGTGAAGCTGTATCGGAACTCACCCGGTGTGCCCATCGCTTCCACCTTAAAATCTTTCAGCTGCAGAATCCCTCCGCCGCCTTCCTGGACCAAACGCCGGAGGAGAGATACCTCCTTCTCCAGTGTCAGCCGTTCATCCTGCGCCTCTTTTATCTGCTTCGATAGGTTGCGATTGACCTCACGATCGATCTGTTGTAATTGCTTTAAGAAGAGGTTTCGCTCTTTCAAATCTGAGACCTGCGCGGCAAGCGCGTCGCACTCGTCGCACTTACCCTCAGCCGCGCGCATATACTCGCCCAACGGCTTTAGCATCCCGACTCCAGTCTGTCTCCCTACGAAAAAGGCCCCGATAACCACAGCTGCAAGTGCCACCAAGATCAACAGGACGAAGGCCACCCGTGCAGCACTACTGGCCGGTTGGACGATCTTGGGGGTAACGATACCTCTATGTTGGCCCATAACGCCGATCCTCAGGGTAGCAAAGCGGCGCCCGTCAGCGCCGTGGATTCATCCCAACCAAACATCAGGTTCATGTTCTGAATGGCCTGACCGGCAGCCCCCTTGACGAGGTTGTCAATTACCGACTGTACCACAACTGTGCCGCTGCCCAATGGCTCGGTGACGGCGAGCCGGCAGTGATTGCTACCCCGCACCGATCGGGTCTCCGGGTGCGATCCGGCGGGCAGCACATCGACAAAGGGTTCCGCCGCGTAGCGTCCCTCGAACAGGGCCTGGAGATCCACCCCGGAATTGCCGAGGCGGGCGTATAGCGTCGCTTCGATACCCCGGATCATGGGAATCAGATGAGGAACGAAGGTCAACCGCAGCTCACCCTTCATAAAGGACTTGAGATGCTGGAAAATCTCGGGCAGATGGCGGTGTCCACCCACCGCATAGGCCCTGAAGCTCTCACCTACTTCGGCCATCAGCATCCCCACATCAGCCGTGCGACCGGCCCCGCTGACCCCGGATTTGGCGTCCGCCACCAGCCAACCGGGATCCACCAACCCCGCCTCCAGCAATGGTAGAAAACCAAGGAGGACCGCGGTCGGGTAGCAGCCCGGATTGGCAACCAGGCGCGCCGACCGGATCGCATCGCGATTGAGCTCAGGCAGACCATAGACGGCCTCCTGGAGGAGATCGGGACAGGCATGGGGCATACCGTACCAACGCTCCCATAATGCGCTGTCTTTGAGCCGGAAATCCGCGGCGAGATCGATGACGCGCGTCCCCCGTGCTAGGAGCTCCGGCGCCAGCCTCATGGCGGTCCCGTTGGGGGTCGCGAAAAATACCAGGTCGCATTCGGACAGTAAGGACAGATCCGGCTCGGTAAACAGCAAATCCACCTGCCCGCGCAGATGCATGAACAGCTCCGCCACTGGCGTGCCGGCCTCCGCCCGCGATGTGATCGCCGCCAGCGAGACCTGTGAATGGCCCATCAGAATGCGCAGCAGCTCCGACCCCGTGTAACCGGTACCACCGACAATACCGACCCTGATCATACCGCGGCTTACCCTGCACGAATCAAGGCACGACCGCATGGCCGGGCGGTCGTGACCAGGGAACTGAGAAGAAAAAAGCGGCAACCGCCGCTTTGCACAAAAAGAGTTACCACTTTCTTGTTATCGTTATCTGCTGAAGACCGGTGTGCACCGATCATCCATTACCCTGGGGACTGTAACGGTGTTTTGAAATGCGGGTCAGGAGCAACTGCCGGCCGACCCGCAGGTCCCGCAGCCGCCGCCCATGGAAGGGAGGTTGTTGAACACGAAACTGGCATTGCCGTCGCCGCGATCGACGAAATCGATCTCGACACCCCGTAAATACTGGAGTGTACCCTCGTCGACGATGAGCTTGAACCCACCGACGGCAAGGACACCGTCGTTGTCATTGACGCTGTCGGTGAAAGTCATGCCGAAGCTGATGCCGCTACATCCGCCTGGATTTGCGAACACACGCACGCCCTGGATGGCGTCGTCGACCTGAGAAAAGAGCTCGCCTATCTTGTCTTGGGCGGGCATGGTCAAGGAGAGGTCTTGCTCGGTGAGGGCCGCCAACATTGGATCATCTCCGAAAATCTTGCATTGACTTCCCATCCTAGCAGAAAGAGCACAGCTTTCTCACCCTTTTTATGCTCTTCGTCATTGACAAGCGTCCCAGCAAGCCGATGCTGATTTCAGTGCCGGACACCTCGATCAGCCCGCAACAGCGCTATGCGAGACTGACCGCTTGCGTAAAATCGCGGCTCATGACGGTATTCGGAACGCCCGGACCCACTCCTCGGTTCAGCCTGGACCAGACCCGCCGGCACTGGCCGATGCGGAAAGTCAGTGACCGCGATCATATCTCCATCATCTCGAAGTCATCCTTGCCGGCACCGCACTCCGGACATTTCCAGCTCATGGGTATGTCGTCCCACTTGGTCCCCGGAGCGATACCTTCATCCGGCAAGCCCTTTTCCTCATCGTAGACGAAGCCGCAAGTAACACACATGTAGGTCTTCATGGATAGATCCTTCGGTCTAGTGCCTAGTTTCGACTAATATTGCAAATTCATGGCATTGATGATAGCTCTTGATACCGCCGGTATGGAGGATGTCCTGGAGGTTTATCGGCATCCATATGACCCCAGACGCCCACTGGTCTGTCTTGATGAGCAGCCACTCCAGTTGATCGGGGAGACGCGTCGGCCCCTTCGCAGAGCTGGGTCAGCCATGTCGCTATGATGTTAAGAGTACGAACGCTTGGGAACCGCAGTCAACTGCATAATCACCGAACCCTTGGGCGGACGACGTAAGGTCTGTGTGCGTGCGACCAAAACCGCGATCGACCTGGCCCAGGAAGTCAAGACGTTGCTCGATGTCGATGATGCCGACCAGGTGGTGCTGGTTGAGTCCTCCCGTACCTAAAATTCGTTGCCGCGCCGCACACCAGTGACAGGAGAGCTTGCTGCCGCAGCGGCCGCTTTTGCAGTACCTGCTAGCCCAGGATCTGCCCCAGGAACTCCTTGGTACGATCGTGTCGTGGATTGCGGAAAAAAGTGTCCGGTTCCGCACTCTCGACGATGCGACCCTCGTCCATGAAAATCATACGGTCGGCGACTGTGCGGGCAAAACCCATCTCGTGAGTAACGCAGAGCATGGTCATGCCCTCTTCGGCGAGCTCGATCATAACGTCGAGCACCTCTTTAATCATTTCGGGATCAAGGGCCGAGGTAGGCTCGTCGAACAACATGATGTGCGGACTCATACACAGACTACGGGCGATTGCGACCCGCTGCTGTTGACCGCCTGAAAGCTGGCCGGGGTATTTATCGGCTTGCTCGGGAATCCGTACCCGCTCCAGGTATTTGAGCGCCGTCTGCTCGGCCTCCAGGCGTGACTGTTTGCGCACCCAGATCGGAGCCAGGGTGCAGTTCTCGAGCACCGTGAGGTGCGAGAACAGGTTGAAATGCTGAAAGACCATGCCGACTTCGCGGCGTACCTGCTCGATGTTGCGCAAATTCTCGCCGAGCTCGATGCCGTCGACGGTGATCTGTCCCTGCTGGTAGGTCTCGAGACGGTTGATGCAGCGAATCAGCGTCGATTTCCCGGAACCCGACGGACCGCAGATGACGATGCGCTGTCCCTTGTCGACGCGCAGATCGATGTCCTTGAGGACATGGAAGGCTCCAAACCACTTGTTGAGGCCCCGGATATCGACCATCGGAGCATCCGTGGATGCAGGATCTTCATGGGCCATGGGTGACGCGTCCAAGTGATGTTGGGGAAATGCCGAAGCCGGCGATACCTGCCGGCTCAATGCCTATGGTCAGTATGCAGCGCACGTTCCAGGGCTTGACTGTAACGGGAAATGCTGAAGCAGAACGCCCAGAAGACAAAGCCCGCGAAGAGATAGCCCTCGGTGGAATAGCCCAGCCATTCCGGGTCGTTGAAGGCCTGCTGGACCTTGCCGAGCAGATCGAACAGACCGATGATCAGGACCAGGGTCGTATCCTTGAACAAGGCAATGAAGGTATTGACGATGCCGGGGATCACGAGCTTCAGGGCCTGGGGTAGGATGACCAGGCCCATGGTCTGCCAATAGCCTAGCCCTAGGGCCTTGGCCGCCTCATATTGGCCCTTCGGGATCGCCTGGAGCCCTCCGCGCACCACCTCGGCTATGTAAGCCGATTGGAACAACACAATACCGATCATGGCGCGCAACAGCTTGTCGGGATTGAAACCCTCTGGAAAGAACAACGGCAGCATGACCGAGGCCATGAACAGCACGGTGATCAGCGGCACGCCACGCCAGAGCTCGATATAGGTCACGCAGGCGGCGCGGATGACCGGCAGGTCCGAGCGTCGCCCCAGCGCGAGCAGGATACCAAACGGGAGTGAGAGGACGATGCCGACGACCGCCAGGATCAGGGTCAGCATCAGCCCGCCCCACTGGTGGGTCTCGACCACCGGCAGTTCCAATAGTCCCCCATAGAAGAGCACGTAGGCGACGACGGGATAAACGACTACCAGGAGCACCGCCAAGATGCGTTTGTAGGGCACTCGGCGCAGCATGAGCGGGACCAACAGAAACACGAACAGCAACAGGCCGAGATTGACGCGCCACTGCTGGTCCGCGGGATAGGCACCGTAAAGGAACTGGTTAAGGCGAACGCGGACAAAGACCCAGCAGGCCCCACCGCTGGTGCATTGGTCACGGCTGTTACCGACCCAATCGGCATCGATGACGGCCCATTGAATAAAGGGCGGGATGCCGATCCAGAGCAGATAGAGGGCGAGCAGGGTCGGGTCAGCACGGAATCGACCGGACCCGAGAGCAGGTTTGCACGGACCCATGTGAGGGGGGCCAAGTAGCAGTGGAAAGGTGGCGTGTTGGTAGAGAGGTGCCTAGGTCCCGTTGACATTTGGGGTTACTGCGTTGATTTTGCAAGCAATTCAGAGAATGGCCGGTTTTTCGGGAAAGATATTCGTCTCACCGATTTGAATCGGACCCCCGACCAGGGATTTTTTTAGCGTCACGGGATGGTGGGTAAGGGAGGATGTCGCAACAGCCCCGCTCCCGGTCTCTGGTTCCCAGGCAGCGCATGGGAACGAGAAAACTAAGCCTGACTGATGACCATTTGGACCGGCAACTCGGCATTCAGGTTCTACCCGATAACCAGAAGAGCCGACAACATGTCGGCGGTCCCCGGGGCCAACGAAATATCGGTGTCCCGGGAGCTGACAACATGTTGGCGGTCCCAGGGGCCGACAGGATGTCGGCGGTCCCGGGCCGGCTGGGACCGCCGTCTTTCAGACGGCTTACGGACCCCATCACCAGCTGTCGGCAACGGTCAGAGCAAACGCCTTCCGGGCCGCACCAGATAACGCCGGACAGCCGGCAGGTTTAGTTCCCGTGTATACGAATGGTGGACACCGGCCCGATGCTCTCCACAGCGCGGAGCAACCAGGTTCCCACGTAGCGAGACTGTGAAAGTATTACTGGGTTTTCAGACCTGATGGGACGGGGCAACACAATTTTTCTAAACTGGGCAGCATAGCTTTCTCCTTATCCCACATGGTGCAGAATTTAACGTGAAATACAGCAGTTTCATCCCACCACTTCCGGGGAAAACGAATTCTTTCACAGTCTCAGCGCGTGGGAACGAGAAAGACCGCGTCGGGCGTCACCTTTTACGACACCCTCGAAGGGAGAGGGGCTTTTGGTACCTATGGAAACAGGCATGTCCATTCGTGGTGCTTGTTTCCAGCATTTGGGCGCAGCCGTACTCGGTCAGCGGATCGGTGGCGCGTACTGTAGGCCACCGTCTTTCCACAAGGCATTGAGGCCCCGCTCGATACCGAGCCGAGAACCCTTGCCGACGGTACGCTCGAAGACCTCGCCATAGTTACCCACCTGCCGGATGATCCGGTAGGCCCAATCGTCGCTGAGCTTGAGTCCCTTGCCCTTGATGCCCTCGCGGCCGAGCAGGCGGCGGATCTTGGGATTTTTGCTGTCCTTCAGCTGCCCGACATTCTTCGAACTCACGCCGAGCTCCTCGGCATTGATCATGGCGAACAGGACCCAGCGGACCACATTCATCCAGTCATCGTCGCCTTGGCGGACCAAGGGGCCCAGGGGTTCCTTGGAGATGATCTCGGACAGAACCATGGCCTGGCCCGGATCGGCGAGCTTGACCCGCTGACCAGAGAGCTGCGACTGGTCGCTGGTGAGCGCGTCACAGCGCCCGGACTCGAACCCCTTCACCACTTGGTCCGCGGTATCGAAGACCACCGGCTCGTACTTCATACCCTGGGTACGGAAATAGTCCGCGAGGTTGAGTTCATTGGTAGTACCGGCAAGGACGCAGACGGATGCGCCGTCGAGCTCCTTGGCGCTCTTGACCCCGAGCTTCTTGGAGACCATGAAGCCCTGGCCGTCGTAATAGGTGACGCCCGTGAAGTTGACGCCGAGTGTACTGTCTCGGGTCAGGGTCCAGGTAGTGTTGCGCGACAACACATCGATCTCACCGGACTGCAAAGCCGTAAAACGCTCCTTGGCCGTCAGCGGCGTGAACTCGACCTTATCGGCATCACCCAGGACGGCGGCAGCCACAGCCCGGCAGACCTCCACATCGATACCGGTCCACTTACCCCGGCTATCGACACTCGAGAAACCGGGCAGCCCGGTATTGACACCGCATAGCAGCTTACCACGACCCTGCACCGTATCCAGGGTCGAGCCCGCGAATGCGTTTGGAGCGACGAGCAGAACGCCCATGAACAGGAAAAGAAAACGGAGTTTCGATGAAGGGTTCATGCTAGTTGTTCCTCATGCAATGGGTTCGAGAATCGAGTGTAGACCCCCATGGACATCGTCACCTTCATCAAGAAGCACCTGTACTAAAAAATATCGCGCGCACTCTGTGTGTGTCAGTCCGCAGAGAGATCGCGGCTTTAGCCGCGGTTCACTACTCGAAGAAGGATTCGAGATCCTTTTGGAGTTTAGATCCAGCACGATACGCCCCACTGTTCTTGCTGTCGGTTACCCTTGAGCAAGTATCCTGCTGCCACCCGGGCACCTCACGCTCGAGATCCACCTGTTTCCATTTTGGGTGACCACTTTTTCTGAGCGCCCCGATGTTGTCCCGGATTGCCCTACCCAAAATACCGAGTTGTTCGCAGCGTTTTCGCTGATAAGCATTGTGGCGCTGGGAGAAGTCGAACGAGATCAGTACGGCACGCACCGCGGCCGTCGGTACTTTTTCCTTCATCCAGGGATAGTCGTCGGGCCCCAAATACACGCCATCGCGCTCATAGGTTTGGGCGAATATCTCTTGTTCCGTGATCGGCACAAAATGGACGGCGTCAAGTAGCTGCAAGACATCCTGTCTGCCGGACTTGGACATGCGCATGAGCGGCTTCTTGAATGCCTTGGTCGGTTTCCCGGCAACATAGAACATAGCATCCAGGTTACCTAACAAGACGCCTTTGATCGCATCATCGGTACCGAGGAATTCCTCGCGCGCGACATCAATATTCAATATCTTGAACAGGTTCTTTGCGGTCAACCAGGTGCCACTGCCGTCACGTCCGATGGAAACCCGCTTGCCCCGGAGATCCCGCAGGGTCTTGATCTCCTTCCTCGCGAGGACATGGACCTCTTCCAGATAAAACGGAAAGACGACACGCAGTCGCCGGGCAACCCTTTTCAGCTTGGGGTTCCGCTTGATAGAGGTCAAGACATCGGCCTGGACGATACCGAATGCCGCGTTCTCCCTGCTGTTGATCCGCTCTATGTTGTCTAGGGACCCGGCCGACTCCCTGATCTGAAGCGTCAGGCCCTCCTTCTCGGCATACGGCGCCATATCCTGGCCGAATCGATAGTAGGTGCCTTTCTTGGAACCCGTCACCATACCGACTGCCTCACCCCCGGCAATACTCACTACCGGTAAGAACGCCAGGGAGAATGCGAGAGCGAAAGCCGAAATCATTTGCAGGAAATTTCGATTCGTGCTGTTCATTATGATTCCTTACTCGAAGAAAGGATCGAGAATTGAATGATCCGAAGCTGGTGGTTTCGACGGCAGTGTCGGCGGGTCTTTCTGGGGGCAATTCGGATGGTTCGGTATTTGCGTGCAGTCCGGCTTCTGTATCGGTGGCATGGGTGGTTGACTTTCCCCTGGGGGTGGGGACCCGCCAATGCAATCCGGGTTCGATAAGCAATAGGCAATTGCCGTTCCGAAGGAGGCCAAGACCAGTATCACCAAAATCCAGAGCCAGTATCTACGCCGTGGCGTTTCTTTCAGCAGTAGGCGGTGGGCCTGGATCCAGATGTCCAAGTGATAGCGGGCCGCATGTTTCGCGACCTCATGCCGGTGGGCCGAGCCGTCTCCGCCATCCTCGTTGTCGGTCCTGAGATCACGCGGGAAACGTTTCTCGATCGGGTAGGTGCCCAGTGGGTCCTCGACCTCCTCCCCGTCCAAAACGACGATGACACGGTATTTCCACCCGCGATTGTTTCCCGACAGCCGGGTATGGACTGCCAGACGCAGGGACCCGTCGCCGACCTCATGACTAATGGTGCCTTCGGATAGCAAGCGCTCCACGACCTCCTGCTCAGCGGCCGGCAAATCTGGATGAGACCCAGGCCCGACGACCGTACCGGACGGGCCGAAAGAGCCTTCGGGCTCACCAGTGAAGGGGTCCTGATATTCCTTACTGCCCATCTGGCATTAGTTTGTGTGCTTCGATGTCTCGGGAAGGCACCGATCAGTCGTCGAGATAGAAGGCGCGCAACAATTGCGTGTGTGACTGCTCCGGACGCTGGATATGGTCCTCGCGCAACGCAAAATCCCGTTTGAAGAGGAACACAATCGGGGGCCGGATGGTGGTCTCGAGCCCGATATTGTCGATCTGTGTACCTTCGATGCCGTCAAAGTACATAGCGGCGTAGAGATTGGCAAGGATATCGCGGTCGATCTTGGGTTTGCGCTCGGCGACCTGATACTCGACCTCGTCCCGGTAGAGGACCCGGGTAGCCGAGAGACGGTGGGCATCGGGCAACCGCTCGCTGAGGCGGCTGACGACCTCTGAGAGGGTCTTCCCGAGCTTGCGATCACTACCCGCGGTACGGTCTTCGAAGCTGGCGCTCTCGCCCCGGGCGTGGGCCTCGGTTGCCAGCTTGCGCCGTCTCCACTCATCTTCGGTGAGGAGATAATAATGATCTTCGTCCCAATCGATGACGCCGATGGCTAAGGCCTCCACGGCCAGCAGATCATAGCCGCTCAACACCGGATGGGTGGGCACATTGATGTGTTCGAGTGCCTCCTTGGTGAACATTTGCAACGGCGAGGAGTTCTCCCGCCGCGTCTCGTCGATGAAGCTGTTGTGGTACGCATTGATGCGGCTCAGGGTATAGGCGGGGAAGCCGGAGAACTCGCGGTAGACCAGGATGCTGTGGCGGTCAGAGGAGCGCGAGAAGGGTACCTTGGTACCGGATTGCCTGGTACCCTCGCGCAGGACCGATTTCAGCTCGTCCCAGGCCGTATCCTCTTCCTCGTAGTAGCCTACGACTACGGTCAATGCCTGCTCGGAATCACGCAAATCCGCGAAGCGTTTGGCCCGGTCGTTGAGACGACAGTAGTACCCGGCACGCACGTAGGCGATGCGGATATTGTCGCGGTAATCGATCGGGTTCTCGGGATTGTTGCGGGCATCGAGAATGCGCTGAGCGACACTCTTACGCTCGATCTCCTCGGCGAATGGGACCCGGCAGATCTCCATGATCATACCCCGTAGCTGCAACAGCTGATCCTCATTACCGAGGAAGCTACGGATATCCCATACACTACCGCCCCCCTGTTGCAAGAGGTCTTGGAACAGGGAGTTCTTGAGGGTACCGGTAGCGACCTGTGTCATCAGCTGCTCGACGTCGGAGAAGTGCTCGTTGTCGTAGATGAGGATCTCGAACGGCGAGCCCTGAATGCGCTTGTTGTCCTCGTAGGCACTCTTGAAGTCCTTGGCAATCTTCTCGGAATAGATCTGGATCAGATCCAGATCCTTGGTGCGCGCCTGGAGGACCGGGATCACCCCCTCGCCGCCCTCGACCAGGCGTTGGTGCAAGTCGAAAACCCCGTCATAGAAGTCCCCGGCCGCACGCATTCGGATGAATCCGATACGGTTTTGGAAGTACTGCCGGATTGCTCCATAGGCGGTCCTGAGCTGCTCGCGCTGGGCATTGCGCTTGAAGGGCGCGAACAGACCGGCATCGAGCAGGCTGGCGAGCTCGCTGTTCTCCTTGCTCATGCGGTCGGCAAGGCGCCTCTCGTGGCCGAGCAGGTTATTCATCTCCTGCTGGGCGAACTCCCGCGACGAACACGCGGACTCGAGTAGCTCCTTCAGGAAGCGGCCGACATAGCTCACGCCCCGTTCGTCCTCGAACAGGGACCTCAAGGTCCGGTCGAGCAGTGCTCGGAAGGCCTGGAGCTCGCCGACGACACGTGCCTCCAGCGACTCCTCGAGCTGGACCAACTCGTTGTTGAGGGTCTTGACGATCTGATTGATACGGCCGATCTCGAGGTCGCTGATCTTCGCGAGGTCGGCGTTATAGGCCCGGGTCAAATTCTTGCTCACCCACTGCACATAGATCTCGCGCTCACCGCCACCCCCCTGGCGCTCGACGAGGCGGTCGGGCAGATCGGTACCGCTCTCGTCACAGCTCAGACCCTCGCTGAGAACAAAATCCTGGGCCTTGCGCCTGGCCTCGAGTGTCTCCTGGGGATCGGTCGCACCGATGACATATTCGTTCAGCAGCATTGCGCCCAGCCTGGCGGCGCAGAGGTCACGCACCCGCTCGGCCGGGAAACGGATCTTACACAGACCGAAGGAACTGTAGCAGCGTGGGGTGCCGTCGGCATCGCTGGCCCGAGCAAATGCCTCGGTGTTGTTACGGCTGGATTGGATCATCTGCGACAGGGAATCGCCGCCGTTCTGGGCATCGGCACCGGAATCGAGAAAGATCATATCGGCGCAGAGCTGGGCAAACTCCTGGGGCGAGGACAGCTCGATGTCCATGATGTTGCTGCTGCCGATCAGATAGACGCTATCGAACGCATGTCGCCATATCTCGTCGCGCCTGACATCCGGGTAGTCCGGCGAATAGGAGGCAAACTCCCGCTGGAACCAATCGAGCTCGCGCAGGGAGGCATAGGTATTGGCAAGCCCCCGCTTGCTGATGGCGTCATAGACATCGCCGAGAGCGAACAGGCCCTTGATGCGACACTTGGTCGGTAGCTCGGCCTGTTGCTGCAGGTAGCGCAATTCATAGGCCGTATCGATGCACAGCCCCGCCCCGGTACCGCCGCAGATGGAGGCGACGATATAGATGTTGAGCTCACCGGTCCGTAGCCCCGGGAAGCGCTGCCTGACCTCGCTCGTCACGAGCCGATCCGTGAGTCGATGGATACGTTGGGCGAGCTGCTCGTGCGCGAGGAAGAAACCCAACCGACCGATCGCCTTGATCTGACGCGCCCCCTCAGTCAAGGGCAGGAACTGATAGCCTTCCTCTGGAAACCAACTGGATACCTCAGGGATGCTGCGTGCCCCGGCGCCGTCGGTCTGGTCGGTGATACGGAAGAACTCGTTCTTGTCCTCGTCGAGCCGGATCGGATCCCCGAACAGATCGGCCGATGGGAGCTCGCCCTTGAGTTCATCGATATCGATGGCCAGAAAGCGTACGAACTCCTTGAGATCCGGGGACTGTTCGTCGAGGGCCTTCTTGAGGAAGGTAATAGTGGATACACCGGTACCACCCAACCCGATCACAACAGCGGGTTGAACTTGTTTCATTGGCTTGTGTTTCTGTGCGTATCTCGATCTCTGGGGTTCGATAAAGCTGGCGTGCTTTCAGTGACCGGTCGGTTACCCGAAGACATCTCGCTGCCGCTGTGATGGGGACTCCAGCGAGGAGCCGGGGCCAAATGGGCCCTCTCCATTCCGACGCGATCTATTTTCGGTTTTATGAAACAGAAAGAGACCAGTCTGTATACAGGATTACGATCAGCACGCCGATTGCAGTGCCGTACAGTGTTATCAACACATAGGGCACGAAGATCAGGTCGAGCAGCAGCACAACGCCGGCGAGGAACAGGACCATCTGCGCTTGGGCAATCACATGGCCCTTGTGGGCACCGAGACGTCTGAGCCAATAGCCGCATGCTCACACCAGAAGACCCTAGGCTAGCGAGAGGCCAAGGAACATACCGACCGCACCCCAAGCACCCCAGACCCAGGCCCAATCAAAAAGGCCCGTCATCGCTACCAGCTCCGAAGGGGTCATCCTGGACACCCGAGGTCGAGATCATGATGCCGCCGAGCTTGTGTCCGCTGTCGTCCTTGAGGTCGAACGGCTCGTCGAGGCCGATCTCGATACTTGGCTTCTCGGCACTGTCGTAAATCAGGGTAGCCTCGTCCGCGGAGACGCGGAACCTCTTGCGACCGAGATAGGTAATGGATGCGGCCTGTTTGACCTCGAGCCCCTCTGCGGGCACTGCTCCGCCGGCCAGATCACCGTTGGCGATAGCGATCTTTTGGTGCTTGCGTAGGGTCTGCTTCTCGCTCAGCTCCTTGGAACCTGCGACGAGCATGACCCGGATCTCCGGGACCTGGCGTTTCCTGATCCCGCGAATGCGAATGAAAGCGAACAAGATTAGTATGATTTGTATGAGCAGCACTAAATACACTAACCGGAACCACCAAGGACGCGAGTATTCATCATCGACGTCGAATTGCCGCGATCTGTAACGTATTTCTTTTATGCCGGATATCCTTCCTCCGATCTTATCAACTTCTATTTTTTCATTTTGTTCAGGGATTGCTCCGATTTCTATAATGTAACTATCAGTTGGGTTCAGTAATTCTTTTTCCAACTCGATTGAGTTATTAACAATTTGCGTGTCTACATCAAGACCTGAAGGATCGGCATTCTTTATCTCGGCACTTATAATTTTCTTTATGCCCTTTAAGGTTATTAATATTGGCTCCGCATAATCTTTTGGTTCGATTGGTACTGAACCTCTATTATGGACACGGAGACCAAGTATCACGAAATTATCAATCGGTTCTCCATCATAGCTTATCTGTAGTTTTTTCGGTATGTCTTTAGTTCTAAGCAATTCAGACTCATATTGTTCTTCCACATCTAAAGATTTCTTTGTTTTTTCCTGCTGATCGGAATAGATATACAAAGCAACCACAACCGAGGCTACCGCAGCTAGTGTACCGATTATTGTCCAAACATGTTTCATTCTTTCCCCTCCTAACAAATGATTCTCTGCTTTTTGGACTGGTTTATCCCCGCGTATGTAGAAAACACGCTGGCAACTGGTAGCTGGGATCTCTATTTACTCTGCGTTCTCCGTGTTTCTGCGGTTCAGTCATTGGCTATCAAGCCCCTTAAGAAAATAGAGCAAACCAGGTTACTTGTGACAAAGTGGAATCAACGCTCGGCATCGAGGGCATAGGGTGACGGGTCGAGGCTGGGGTCACGTCCGAGCAGCAGGTCGGCCACCAAACGCGCGGAGGCCGGACCGGTAACCAGGCCATTGCGGTAATGGCCGGCGTTGCAGTAGAGGCCCCGGATACCCGGATAGGCCCCGATGTAGGGGATGCCTTGGGGGGAGCCGGGACGCAACCCCGCCCAGTGGTTCTCAATGGGTGCATGTCTGAGTGACGGGAAGAGCCCCACCGCGGCTTGGTAGAGGTCTGCCTTGGCCTCGGCGGTGGTCGCCTTTACGAATCCCTCATGTTCCAGGGTGCTGCCGATGAGGATGCGGCCGTCCCGGCGCGGGATCAGGTAGCGGTCGCGGAAGAGCACCATGTGATCGATCTGCCCCGGTTCGGCGTTCAACAGGATCATCTGTCCCCGCACCGGTTCGATGTCGAGCCTCTTGCCGAGTCGCCCGAGCAGCTGCGCGGTCCAGGCACCGGAACAGACCAGGACCCGGTCCGCGGCGATGGTACTCTTGCGGGTGCGGGCACCGATGGCGCGGCCGGAGTCCAGCAGGAGCTCGACCACTTCCTCTCGCTCGCGGATACGCACCTGCCCTTCGATCGAGCGGCGCAGGGCCTTGACAAACCGCGGATTCCGGATCTGGGCGATCGCCGGCAGCCAGAGGGCGGTCGAGGGGGTAAACCCGAGTCCGGGCGCTGTCTCGCACAGGACACCGGGCGTCAATGGTTCGATCCGCACCTGGTATTCCCGCCCCCATGCCAGGGCCTGGTCCTGATCCTGTGGCTCCAGGATCAAAAGACCGCTGCGAACGAACTCGGAATCGATGCCGGTTTCTTCCCGCAGTGTGGCGCACAACTGCGGATAGTGCCCTTGGCTCCGGAGCGATAAGGCGGTCACCGAGTCGGCATAACGCCAGGGGTAAAGCGGCGACATGATGCCACCGCCGGCCCAGGAGGCCTCGCGCCCGGTCGCTCCCATCTCCACGAGCGTGACCTCGGCACCGGATCGGACCAGTTCCCGGGCAGTGAGCAGGCCGATCGCGCCGCCGCCGATGACGAGGATATCGCTCATAGGCTTTCGAAACCTCGGGGCCACGCAATCATTGTGGACGATCAGGCACTAGTACATAGTTTCATGTGATATTGCAAATTCATAGCATTGAGCGTGAGGAAGTTCGCATTGAGCTCAAGCGACTCTACCTGCAATATCAAGCGAAATGAGGTACTAGGTGGCGTTCTCAATCAAGATAACACTATGATTTTGCTCGTTCCCACGCTCCAGCGTGGTAACGCCGTCTTGTCCGCTCCAGCGGACTTTGCTCCTCTGTACTTAATCGGCATTTACGCTCGCCTATCTGGCCGCTTATCGACGCTGGAACGTCCGGATTTGCTCCCACGCTGGAGCGTGGGAGCCAACAATTTGCGTTTATTGGCGTTCATTTGCGGCAAAAAAATGGGGGTAGTGGTAAAATTATAAGTGAAAAAGTAGCGCGATTCATCTTTTTGATCCCCTCTCCCCTAACCCCTCTCCCGGCGGGAGAGGGGACATAGTAGCCAGTACCGTTGGTCATGTTATCACTTATACATTAGCCACTACCAAAATGGGTAGTAGCACGGTAAATGAACGCGAATCAACGCAAACTCGTAGCCGCGAGCTCCTTGGGTAATGCAAAGACGACCTGCTCGCGGATTCCGGGTTGCTCCTCCACCCGGCTCGCACCGTACTCACGTAGCTGACTGATGACCCGTTCCACCAGGACTTCGGGGGCGGACGCCCCCGCGGTAAGGCCAACCCGCGGGCCCTGCGTCAGCCAGGCGCGCCGAATATCCTCGGGGCCGTCGATCAGGTGGGCAGTCACCCCGCGCTTCTCGGCGATCTCTCGCAGTCGGTTGGAGTTGGAGCTGTTGGTAGAGCCGACCACCAGTACCAGATCGCACCGGCGCGCCAAGTCTTTGATTGCATCCTGGCGGTTCTGGGTCGCGTAGCAGATATCACTCTTCTTCGGGCCCTGGATAGCAGGGAAACGCGCCTCGAGGGCAGCGACGATGGCGGTAGTATCCTCTATGGACAAGGTAGTCTGGGTGACATAGGCAAGCCGGGACGGATCCTGCACCTTAAGCCCGGCCACGTCGGCAACCCCCTCTACTAGATGGATGCGACCGCTGCCGGTGGCATCGCACTGGCCCATAGTCCCTTCCACTTCCGGGTGGCCACGATGGCCGATGAGGACGACCTCGAGGCCATTCCGACAGTGACGCACCACTTCCAGATGGACCTTAGTGACCAATGGGCAGGTGGCGTCGAAGACTTGCAGCTCCCGTTGCTTGGCCTCCTCACGTACCTTCCGGGAAACGCCGTGGGCACTGAAGATGACGGGGGCGCCGGCCGGAACCTGGTCGAGTTCGTCGACGAAGACGGCGCCGCGGCGCTTCAGGCCCTCGACGACGAAGCGGTTATGTACTACCTCGTGACGCACATAGATGGGAGGTTCATAGAGTTCCAGGACCCGCTCGACGATTGCGATGGCCCGGTCGACACCGGCACAGAAGCCACGCGGATTTGCGAGTAGGATATCCATGGGTGGTTTCATACGGGTGTGACCGGTTGCCAGAAGACCTCGCTGCCGCCGTCCCGCCTGGCCAACACCCGGGCGAGGACGAAGAGTAGGTCGGATAGCCGGTTGATGTAGCGCAGGGTGTGCGGGTTCAGATGCGCTTGACGGTCCAGGGTTACCAGGCGGCGCTCGGTACGCCGGCACAGGGCCCGCGCCAGGTGGCAGAAGGTGGCTGCGTTCCCCCCACCCGGCAGAATAAACTCCCGCAACGATGGAAGCTCGGCGTTGTAACCATCGAGGGCCGTTTCCAGATAGGCCACGTCTTCGGGCTTGGTGCGCTCCGCCCCGGGTGTGGCAAGCTCCGCCCCCAGCTCGAAGAGCCGGTTTTGGACGTGCGCCAGCTGGGGCGGTGGGTCCGGTTCCGCCTGGACCATGATCAGCCCGATGATGCTGTTCAGCTCGTCCAGACACCCCAGTACCTCGATACGCGGGTGGTCTTTCGGTACCCGACTGCCGTCGGCCAGCCCGGTGCTGCCATCGTCACCGGTTCGCGTATAGATTTTGGTCAAACGATTGCCCATGCTGCCTCACGCAGAAGGTACACCCGGCCACAGTTCCGGACCGGCGGCCCGGATTGATCCTTGGATAAGGATAAAGGCACCCCCCGTCCGGGAGGTACCTTGAGTGGTCCGTTTGCGGCCGGACCTAGTTTTGAGGAGTCGCGGCCGCCGGAGCAGGGGCGACAGGAGTGGTCTCAGGAGCAGGTACCGGAGTGGCTGGAACAGCCGGGGGAACCGGTGCCTGGTCGGTTGCTGTAGCAGGTGTCGGGGTTGCCTCAGGCGCGGGAGCGGTCCCGCTAACCTGGGCGGGGACCTTTACTGCCGGAGCAGTTTGCGACATGGAGGCGGGTATCTCAGGGGTCGTGGTCATCCTGGTGTAAGGGGACCTGAACGGAGGACGGCTGTAGCGATGCGGGCGGGTAAGGCGGTTGGCCTCGATCTTCCTGCGGCGCTCGGCTATTTCCTTGGTCGTCCTGTCGCGACGGGCCTTGGACTCTTCCACCATCTTGGAGCGATAAGCCTCCAATTCCGCATACCGGTCCCGCATAAAACCCGGGATCGGCGGTTGCGGCATATCCATCGAGAAGGGCTCGGGTATTGCGGGCATGCTTGGCGGTTTGGGCATTGCAGGCATGGTTGGATATTCGGGCATCGCCATGTCGTCCCAAGGATTGGCAGTACCCCAAGGATCCCCACCGGGAAAGCCCATGGTCGTGGGATCGACGCCCTGCATCTGCATGCGTTTCGCCATCTCGGCCTGCCGAGCCGCCATTTGCTCGGCCAGCCGGCGCTGGGCGGCCATCATTTGCTCTCTGGCCTTTGTCTGCTGCTGCGCCATGGCCTGCTGCTGCTCTTGGGTCATCCCGCAAGGGGTACAGGGCCCCCCCCACCAGGCGCCGGCGGATAGGGATGTGACAGCAAGTGCGATGGCTGAGGCGAGGGTTGCGATCTTCTTCATTTTGAACCTACCTTGAACGCGACGGGTTAAACCGATAACGGGAAGCATCTTGTCTTTCCTATGACGATACTGGGGTATAAGTATATAAGGAAATTCTGATTTTTCAATTGAAAATGGCTAATGACGTGTCAATATCTATAGATGAAGGCAAAGGACACTACCTGTCAGCGTCGTGTCGCATTACACCGCGCTCCCTGTCTGCGTGTGACGCACGGGCAAGAACGCCGTACTCCCTCAGGCGTTTTCGCGCGCGGTTTAACGCAACCTACACGCAAAGGGTAATGTGGGTGTAGGTTGCGTTAAGACGCCGGCACTGACTTGGCAGACGATCAGCAAACCTTTGGGCGTCGAACGCAACACGTCAAACCCTGTCCCGACGCAGGAGAGATCTTTTCCCTCCAGACAACGCCAAATCATTCAGGATCGCTAGTTAATCGAAAAGAAATTGGCTCTTTATAGATTCCAGACTGTTCCATCCTCCATCCCCGGCACGACCGTCGAGTGTGGTGAGCACCGGTCTGCGTGCAGGGATGCACAGGCAGGCGGCGAACCGGAGCGGTCCAGCGGAAACTTTGGAGTGCGGCGGCGACGTTATCCCGGCATTGGTAGAAACCCAAGGTACCTGGTGTAACCGGGGGGGCCGGCAGGTACACTGCAAACCTGCCGCCGCTTTGGATCTGGCGACGCCTCTATCTCCGGCCAGGCGTTGCGGCCAGGGGAAAGCGCCGTCGCCGCGGTGCGCGTAGAACCTGCTGCCCAGGTTCTTGGCAAGCGCCGCTGGTATCCCCCGTCGCTGAGGTTCGATGCGGCCGCGCCGCTTTGCCGGCGCACTCCAAAGCAGTCCGGAATCCATGAAGAGCCGAAATTTATATGCGCTCGCTCTGGCTACTCGATTACCTTCGGGACCAGGTACAGGCCCTCTTTGATCGCTGGTGCGATGCGCTGAAACAGATCCCGCTGGTCGGGCTCGGTGGGTTCATCCGGTCGTAGCCGTTGCACCATGTCCAGGGGGTGGGCCAGGGGCGTGACCCGGTCGGTATTCACCCCGTTCATCTGCTCCACGAGATCCAGGATCTTAGACAAATCAACGGCGTAGCCTTCCTTTTCCGGATCGGAAACAGCGAGCCGTGCAAGCTGGGCGATCTTCTCGACATCGGTACGATCAAGCGACATTGGAACCCTCCGAAGGTGATGCATACCCGCGGCGCAGCGGAACCCCGCCGGCCATGCGGGACGGACAAAGGATATAAGGTGGTCTTGAAAAATAACACATCGGGGTGGTGTTCTAATTTTGTTGCCGCTGAGTATAGGGAACTTGAAAACTCCTTGTCATGGGGTTTTCAAGGCACCCATAAAGGTTTTCAAGGCACCCATAAACCAGAAACAACAAGGTTAGAACACCATCCACATCGGATGCGTAACGCCCATGCATGGTCGGAAACCCGACCTTGCCCATCCGGTGTTGTATTGCTAAATTACTTAGGTTTGAAAGCCTGGTCGTTACGGCTTGCCGTTCGGAATGGCGAAGTCGAAACCCTACCTTCGGCTTCGCCTGTTGAAAAATCCCAGGGAGGGATTTTTCTCTAGTACCTAGTTTCGATTGATACTGCTGGCTTTGACGCTGGAGCGCGAGAGTCAACCAGAGGTTGTGAATTTGCAATATCGGTCGAAACTAGGTACTAGAGTCTTCCGATAAAAATGGATCGGGGTTGTGTCCCCGTGTTATGTAATCCGATCGGCTTAGCGGTTTGGCCGTCGGACCTTTGGGAAGTCCAACGCAATTCCCGTTTTTTCTCCCAAGGTGACTGCCTGATGTTTCTCCGACGCATTCGAGGGATATTTTCCAACGATCTATCGATCGATTTGGGAACCGCCAACACGCTTATTTATACCCGTGGCCAGGGGATCGTGCTCAACGAGCCGTCGGTGGTGGCGATCCGCCAGGGGCCAGGAGGGTCCAAGTCGGTTGCGGCGGTCGGCAACGAGGCCAAGCAGATGCTGGGGCGCACCCCCCAGAACATCACCGCCATCAGGCCCTTGAAGGATGGTGTCATCGCCGACTTTACGGTCACGGAGAAGATGCTGCAATTCTTCATCCACAAGGTCCATGAGAGCCGAATCATCCGGCCCAGCCCGCGGGTGCTTATCTGCGTCCCCTGCGGCTCCACCCAGGTGGAGCGCCGGGCCATCAAGGAGTCCGCTGCCGGTGCCGGTGCCCGCGAGGTCTTTCTGATCGAGGAGCCGATGGCTGCAGCCATCGGTGCGGGCCTGCCCGTAGATGAAGCGCGTGGCTCCATGGTGCTGGACGTCGGGGGCGGCACCTCGGAGGTGGCGATCACTTCACTCAACGGTATCGTCTATTCGAATTCGGTGCGCATCGGCGGCGACCGCTTCGACGATGCCATCACCGCCTATGTGCGTCGCAACTACGGCGCCCTGATCGGTGAGGTCACCGCCGAGCATATCAAGTATGAGATCGGCTCCGCATACCCCGGCGGTGAGATGCGGGAAATCGAGGTCATGGGCCGCAATCTGGCCGAGGGTGTCCCCCGCAGCTTCACCTTGAACAGCAACGAGATCCTGGAGGCCTTGCAGGAACCCTTGTCAGGCATCATCGAGGCGGTAAAAACGGCCTTGGAGCAGATCCCTCCGGAGCTGGGTGCCGACGTCGCCGAGCGGGGCATCGTCGTTACCGGCGGCGGTGCTTTGCTCGCCGACATCGACCGCCTGCTGGAGGAAGAGACGGGGCTCCCGGTGCTGATCGCCGATGACCCTCTGACCTGCGTCGCCCGCGGCGGGGGGCATGCCCTGGAGACGACCAATGAGCGCAGCCTGGACCTGTTGGCTATGACGGAGTAGGTGACCAAGTGTCGACTCGGTACCCGGTCGGCCCGGATTTTCCTCGGCCCTGACCGCTCCTCGCTGGGAGCCGACCATCAACCCCCTATTCGTACGTGGCCCCTCGCCCTCCTTCCGCATCCTGCTGGCGACGGTGCTCGCCATCGGGCTGGTCGTGGCGGATCATCGCTACCAGTCTCTCGATCCGCTGCGCTCCACACTTTCAGTTATTGTCTATCCGGTGCATTACTTGACCGGCCTGCCGGGCATCCTGGCCCGGGAAGTACAAGATTACCTCGCCCGGAAAGAAGCGCTACGCCATCGCAACCGATCCCTGTATCGGGACAATCTGGTGCTCAAGGCGCGGCTGCAACGGTTCGAGGCACTGGAGGCGGAGAACATCCGCCTGAGAGCCTTGCTGGGATCCTCGTTGAGGATGGGCGATCGCGTGCTCATCGCCGAGCTCATGGCGGTCGATCTGGATCCCTATCGACAGCAGGTAATGATCGACCGGGGTGCCTCCTCCGGGGTCTTCGTCGGTCAACCCGTTCTCGACGCCAACGCCGTCATGGGACAGGTGACGCGGGTCGACTCCTTCTCCGCTACCGTACTGCTGATTACCGATGCCGGCCACGGACTGCCGGTACAGATCAATCGCAATGGATTACGTACCATCGCCCGGGGCACGGGCTTCATCAACCGTCTGGAGCTGTCCCATTTACCGAAGAACGCCGATGTGCGGGTCGGGGATCTGGTGGTGACATCGGGGTTAGGTGGTCATTTCCCGCCCGGCTATCCGGTGGCGCAGGTCATCCAGGTACGCCAAGAGTCTGGCAAGCCGTTCGCCACCGTCATCGCCGAGCCCACCGCGCGCCTGGACCGCAGCCGCGAGGTCCTGTTGGTCTGGACCCTAGCGCCGGCCTTGCTGGACAGGGCCTTGACAAGAGATACCGGCGAGGAGGTCTGGAAAGCGCCGTGAGCGAGTCCCCACGCAAGGGGTCCGGTGTGATCCTGATCACCCTTGGTACGGCCCTGGTCCTGACCATTCTGCCCCTACCCCAGTGGGCCGACGGGTTCCGCCCCCAGTGGATGGCACTGACGTTGATCTACTGGACCCTGACCCTGCCGACCCGGGTGGGAATATTCTGGGCCTGGGGAGCGGGCCTGATGTTGGACGCCGCTACGGGAACCGCGCTCGGCCAACATGCGCTGAGTCTGTCCGTACCCATTTATCTCATGCTGGAGCTGCATCGACGAATCCGCCTGTTTCCCCCACTCCAGCAAACCCTGTCCGTGTGGGTGCTGTTGCTGGTGGAACGCCTACTTTTCCTGTGGATCCATGGAGCCACCGGTCAACCCACACCGACCCTCGCGTACTGGATACCCCCGTTCGTCGGCATGCTGCTATGGCCTTGGGTATTCATCCTGCTGCGGAACTTGAGTCGGCGTTTCGCCATAACCTGAGACTGCGTATCCGGGACGATGGTGGAGCCGATCCTCAAGGACCCCTCCGCAGAGAGCCGGCTCTTTGCCGAGCGCGCTGTCATGGCGGGCGTTCTGGTGCTGGTGACGATGCTCGTCGTGATCGCAAGGCTGGTGCAGCTGCAGATTGGAAGCCATGCACACCTATCTACCCTGTCCCGCTACAATCATGTCAGACTCGAACCCCTTCCCCCCACCCGGGGATTGATTTACGACGCCAATGGCATCCTGCTGGCGGACAATTACTCCTCCCGCTCTTTGGAACTCACCCCCGAAGAGATCCGGGATCTGGACGCTACCATCGCTGAGCTCGGGGAGCTCATCGACATCGGGGAAGCGGATCTGAAACGTTTTGCGCGCATCCGCAAGTTGCGGCGCCGTTTCGAGGCGGTTCCCATTCGTACCAATCTGACTGAAGAAGAGGTCGCCCGGTTTGCCGTCACAGGTCACCGCTTTCCGGGAGTCGTCGTTCGCGCCCAGCCGTTACGCATCTATCCACTCGGTGAGTACACGGCCCATGTGTTGAGCTATGTCGGCAGGATCAATAAGCAGGAGCTCGAGCGTATCGATGCCTCGAACTACGCCGGGACCAATCACATCGGCAAGGGGGGGGTGGAGAAGGCCCACGAAGCCCTGCTCCACGGCACCGCGGGATACTGCCAGGTGGAAGTGAACGCCCAGGGCCGGGCCCTACGCGTGCTGAAACGGAAGCCACCGGAAGCGGGGCAGCACTTGCAGCTCTACCTGGACTCCCGACTACAGCAGGATGCACACGCCGCCCTGGGTGACCGCCGCGGTGCGGTGGTGGCAATCGATCCGGGCACCGGCGGGGTCCTGGCCCTGGTCAGTCGTCCCAGCTTCGATCCCAATCTCTTCGTGGACGGCATCAGCTCGGTGGACTACAAGACCCTGCGCGACTCGCCCCACAAGCCTCTGTTCAATCGGGCTATCCGCGGCCAGTACCCACCGGGGTCTACGATCAAGCCATTTATCGGCCTCGGGGGACTGGAGACCGATGGGGGTGTGACCGACGCCAAGTGGTGTCCCGGTTATTATCGGCTCCCCGGACACCGCCATAAGTATCGCTGCTGGAATCGCTGGGGGCACGGCACCGTTACCTTGGAGAAGGCGATCGTCCAGTCCTGTGACGTCTACTTTTATAAGCTGGCCCAGGTTATGGGGATCGACCGGCTGCACGGTTTCCTGGCCGGGTTCGGTTTCGGCACGCGCACCGGCATCGACCTTGCCGGCGAGCTCGGAGGTCTGCTGCCGTCCCGGGCGTGGAAGCTGAGCGCGCGCAATCAGCCCTGGTTTATCGGAGAGACACTGCTGGTGGGTATCGGGCAGGGTCCTTTTCTGGCTACACCGCTGCAGCTTGCTGTCGCGACGGCGGCATTGGCGGCCCGCCGCCTTATACGGCCACGTGTCGTCCGTGCCACCGGGGCGCCGGGCTCGGCGGTGGAACGCGAATTCCCGGCCCAGGTCCGGCAGCTTCCCGTCGCGTCCCGCAACCTCGACCGCATGATCAAATCCATGGTGCAGGTCGTGAGGAACAGACGTGGCACGGCCAAAGGCATCCGCACCAAGGCCTACAGCATTGCGGGCAAGACGGGTACCGTTCAGGTCTTCAGTATCAAGCAGAAGGAACGCTATCGCGAATCCGAGGTCGCCGAACATATGCGCGACCATGCCCTGTTTGTGGCCTTCGCGCCCGTGGAGGACCCACGCATCGCCGTGGCGGTTATCGTAGAGAACGGTGGTCACGGGGGCGCGGTGGCGGCACCGGTCGCCCGGCGGGTCATGGATAGCTATCTGCTGCGCATGCCACCCCTCGCGGCGGTAGGGGAAATTGCGGATGGACAATAGCGCCCTTCCTGCGGGCAGCGACGGCATTCCAGGGAAAATTCGCACCCTGCTTCCCGCCCGGGTGCACCTGGACTTGCCTCTGCTGATCGCCTTACTGCTCCTGTGCGGCTATGGACTACTGGTGCTCTTCAGTGCCGTCGACCAGGACCTGGACAAGCTCTACCGACAGCTGACCCGGCTTGGCATCGCCTTCGCGGTTATGATCGTCGTCGCCCAGGTACCACCCTTGAAGCTGCGGCACTGGTCGCTGCCCCTGTTCGGCATCGGACTGGTGCTGTTGGTGGGTGTCCTGGTGATAGGAGAGATGGGTAAGGGTGCCCAGCGCTGGCTGAACCTGGGGGTCGTGCGCTTCCAGCCCTCGGAGGTGCTCAAGATCGCGGTTCCCATGATGCTTGCCTGGTACCTCGCCGAGCGGCCTTTGCCCCCCAGTGGATCACGGATCCTGGGGACGGTGGTGCTGACCACCGTTCCGGTGCTCCTGATCGCCCGGCAGCCGGACCTCGGCACGGCCTTGCTGGTAGCCAGTACCGGCATGATCGTGCTGTTCCTGGCGGGACTGAAGTGGCGCCTGATCGCTGTGCTGGGGATAGGCGCGGCGGCCCTTGTTCCCCTGCTCTGGTATTTCATGCGCCCTTACCAGCAGCGGCGGATACTCAGCTTTCTCAACCCGGAGGGCGACCCCTTCGGCACCGGCTATCACATCATCCAGTCCAAGATCGCCATCGGCTCCGGCGGTGTCCATGGTAAGGGTTGGCTCAAAGGAACCCAGTCCCACCTGGAGTTTCTGCCCGAGCGTTCGACGGACTTCGTCTTTGCGATCCTCGGCGAGGAGTTCGGGCTGATCGGCATCCTGGTAATGCTGGTAATTTACCTGTTCATCATCGTGCGCGGACTCTATATTGCCACCCAGGCCCAGGATACCTACGGGCGCTTGCTCAGCGGCGGACTCACCCTGATATTCTTCGTCTATCTGTTCGTCAACGCCGGCATGGTCACCGGACTCTTACCGGTCGTGGGCATACCCCTCCCCCTGGTGAGCTACGGTGGCACGTCCCTGGTGACCATTATGGCCGGTTTCGGTATCCTGATGTCCATCCATACGCACAGAAAATTGCTTCCTTCCTAGAAGGTTTCGTACTATTCGCCAGGTTGCACTTGAAGCACGGCTCGGATTCTTGACTCCGCTCCGAATTTTGTACGCAGATGTACCTGGGAACTTAAGCGATGCGATTAATTCGTTGGTGGTACGGGATGCTTGCGACCTTGGTGTTCCTGACTGCGGCGGCGCAGGAGCCGGCGAGCTATCGCGCGGGCACCGAAGGTTTCGTTTCCGAAATGGTCCGCCGGCACGGCTTCGACCAGGGCGAGCTCGTGACCCTCATGGGGCAGGCCCGCTATAGCCAGGCGGTGATAGACGCCATCCGCCGTCCTTTCGAGGCCAAGCCCTGGTATAAATACCGGCCGCTCTTCCTCACCGACAGGCGGATCCAAGGCGGTGCCGCCTTCTGGCGTGAGAACCGCGGGTCCCTGGAGCGCGCGCGGGTGGTCTACGGGGTACCGCCGCAGATCATCGCCGCCATTATCGGCGTCGAGACCAACTACGGCGGCAACCTGGGCAGGCACCGGGTAATCGATGCCCTGAGCACCCTGGGCTTTTCCTATCCCAAACGTGCGGACTTCTTCCGCAAGGAGCTCGCAGCGCTGCTACTCCTGTCCCGGGAGGAATCCATCGACGCCTTGGGGCTGAGGGGCTCCTATGCCGGCGCCATGGGTCTACCCCAATTCATCCCCTCGAGCTATCGCGCCTACGCCGTGGACTTCGACGGTGACGGCCAGCGGGACCTATGGGAAAGCAAAGCGGATGTGATCGGAAGCGTAGGCAACTATCTCGAACAACATGGTTGGATGGCCACAGAGCCGGTGGCCTTCCCCACCAGGGTTACGGATGGAGCACCAAGGGGCATCGCGCCGGCGGGAAAAAGGCCCGTAAAGCCCTCAATCAGTCTCGACAGGCTCAAGGCAGCGGGTATAGTAGTCGATGATGGACACCTACCCGGATCGACGCGGGCGACCCTGATCCGCCTCCATGCCCCAGAGCCCGAGTATTGGGTGGGACTTAAGAACTTCTACGTGATTACCCGTTACAACCACAGCAATCTCTATGCCATGGCCGTGTACCAGCTCAGTCGCGAGATCCAGGCGACATATGAAGCGGGGCGTAAACGGCAGGATTTTCACTGAAGACTTATCCGCAAACGAAACAACCCGTGAGAATCTGCGGACAGAAAAGATCATGTGATCTTTTGAGTCCATTGGCGTTCATTCGCGGACAAGAATAATTACCATGTTATCGAAACTTCGAGACTGCCGGAGTGGGAGCAGCGTCGGTCTGCTCTTGCTGCTGGGGCTGTTGGGCGGTTGCTCCGGCACCGGAGACAAGATACCGGATGATCCTCCGGGGTTGGCCGACATTGCGGATGTAGTACCCAAGGTCGAGCCCAAGAGCAAGTATGGTAATCCGAAGTCCTACGTCGTCTTCGGCAAGCGTTATTACACCAAGGCCAGCAGCAAGGGCCACGTAGAGCGGGGATTGGCCTCCTGGTACGGTAAAAAGTTCCACGGCCGCAAGACCAGCAACGGCGAGCGTTACAACATGTACGCCATGACCGCGGCCCACAAGACCCTGCCGCTGCCGACCTATGTGCGGGTGACCAACTTGACGAACGGACGCAGCACGGTGGTCAGGGTCAATGACCGTGGTCCCTTCCACGGCAACCGAATCATCGATCTATCCTATTCGGCTGCCCGCAAGCTGGGAATGGCGGGCAGAGGGATCGCAAGGGTGGAGATCAGGGCCATCGACCCCAGGGACCCGAAATCCGACCGGCGGGATGGTTTCCTCGCTGCCGCGGACGATACGCATGAAGCAAAGATCAGGGCGCGCAAGACCAAGGCACGTAAGAAAGTTGTCGCCCGGAAAACACCGGCAGTGGCGAAGCCGACCCCGCGGGCCGAGAAGACCGCAACCCGAATTGATCCCAGTGACCCGAAATCCGACCGGCAGGATGGTTTCCTCGCTGCTGCGGACGATACCCATGAAGCAAAGATCAGGACACGCAAGACCAAGGCACGCAAAAAGGTTGTTGCCCGAAAGACACCGGCGGTGGCGAAGCCGGCCCCACCAGCCGAGAAGACCCCAACCCGAGTGGTAAAGACGAAGCGCCCCGGCGCACCGACTACGGACACCCCAGACCGGGTAACGGATACCGCAGAACCATCCGCGTCTGAGCCGAAGGTCGCGATATTCACGACCGAGGGGAAACCCAGGCAAAGGCCCCGATCCTCGTTATACCTGCAGGTAGGGGCCTTCGGCAGCCGCGTGAATGCCGAGCACTTGCGCCACCTCTTGGTGAACCATATCGCCGAGCAGGTCCGAATTCGTACACTAGACGATAACGAGACACCTTGGTACAAGGTCCAGGTGGGACCACTCGATTCCCAACAGAGCGCAAGGGATCTATCCCAGCACCTGGCATCTCTGGGGCTGAAGGGATCTCACATTGTTGTGGAGTAGCCGATGAAGCCGCTCTTTCACGTCTCGGCCCTGCTTATTCTCTTCTTCTCCGCCGGTATCCGAGCCGGCGACATGCCCGTACCGGACGCCCCGACCCCGGTCCGGGCACCGGACGAGATGCCCATCCCCGATCCACCGCAGCTGGCTGCCAAGAGCTATTTGCTGGTGGACCATAACAGCGGGAAGGTGCTGGTGGAATCCAATGCGGACGAACGCCTGGAGCCGGCCAGTCTGACCAAGATCATGACCGCCTACGTGGTATTCCGCGAACTGGGCGGGGGCAATCTGTCCCTCCGGGACCAGGTGCTCATCAGCGAGAGGGCGTGGCGTACCGGCGGCTCCAAGACCTTTATCGAGATCGGCAAGCAGGTGTCGGTGGAAGATCTGCTCAAGGGCATGATCATTCAATCCGGGAACGATGCCAGCGTGGCCCTGGCCGAGCACATCGGAGGCACGGAAGAGACCTTCGCGGACCTGATGAATACCCACGCCAGGCGCATCGGGATGAAGAACAGCAACTTCACGAACGCCACCGGGCTGCCCCATGAGGACCACTACACCACCGCCCGCGACATCGCCCTGGTGACCGCGGCGAGTATCCGTGAATTTCCGGAATACTATGCGTGGTATGCCGTAAAGGAGTTCACCTACAACCGCATCAAGCAGCGTAACCGCAACCGTCTCCTGTGGCGGGACGAGTCTGTCGACGGGGTCAAGACCGGATACACCAAGACCGCGGGTTACTGCCTGGTGGCCTCCGCCGAACGCGGCAATATGCGACTCACGTCGGTGGTCATGGGGAGCCAGGGGGAAGCGGTGCGGACCCAGGCGAGCCTGGCGTTGCTCAATTACGGCTTCCGCTTCTACGAGACCCACAAACTCTACGCCGGAGGCCAGCGGATTGAGACCCTGCGCATCTGGATGGGCGAGGTCGAAGACCTACCCGTCGGTCCGGCCGAGGACGTCTCCGTGACCATTCCGCGGCGCACGTATGACAAACTATCCGCCAAGCTGGTAAAGGATCGCGACATCTCCGCGCCCATCGTCAAGGGCGCCGTCGTGGGCCATATCAGCATCGCCCTCGAAGGTAAGGAGGTGCGCCGCGTGCCGCTCGTGGCGTTGCGGGACGTGGCCGAGGGCGGCATCCTGCAGAAGGGCAAGGACGCGGTGTTGAAGTGGTTCTAGGAGCTGTTGACATAACACAGTACCAACCGCTAATAGGACAAGATTAACAGGATTATTTTATTAAATAACAATTATAACATCCTGTTAATCCTGGAAATCCTGTGAATCCTGTACCATTGGGAGACAAGCCCGGAGGTCAGGGTTTGCTCCTTTGCAGTCATTCTCTTAAAACATGGCGTGTAAGATCACAGTCAACACATCCTCCACCTAGGTGTATCCGCAGTGATGTCGACTGAACCTGATACAAGCGAAGTCTATCTCAACGGTGAGTTCATACCCCTTGGGGAAGCCTGCGTTCCGGTTATGGATCGCGGATTCCTGTTCGGTGACGGCGTTTATGAGCTCATCCCCGTCTACGGTGGGCGTCCGTTTCGGTTGTCACAGCACATGGAACGGCTCGACAACAGCCTAGGGTCGGTTCGCATGGAGAACCCCCTGCAACTCGACGCCTGGGAGCGGATCTTCGCGCGCCTGACCGGCTCCATACCGGATATTGACCAGTTGCTCTATCTGCAGGTAACGCGGGGCGTAGACCGGACGCGCAACCACCTGTTTCCGCAAGGTGGCGAACCCACGGTGTTCGTTATGGCCTGGACCGCCGAGCCACGGGACCCGGACATCTCCGGCAAAGGGATCGCCGCCGTGGTCCTGGAAGACAATCGCTGGCACCGTTGCGATATCAAGGCCACTGCGCTCCTAGGTAATGTCCTGCTCCGACAGGCGGCCCAGGATGCCGGTGCCGCCGAGGCGATCTTAGTCCGCGACGGACTGGTGACAGAGGGCTCTTCCACCAACCCCTTCGTCGTACAGGATGGGGAGATTCTGACGCCTCCGGCGAGTAACCGTTTATTACGCGGTATCACCCGGGACTTGGTGTTGGAGCTTGCCCGAGGTGTGGATATGCCGTGTGCGGAACGTCATATCACTCGGGACGAGCTCGAAACGGCGGACGAGCTATGGATCTCAAGCTCCAGCCGGGAGGTGCAACCGGTCACTCTGCTCGACGGCAAACCAGTGGGCGAGGGTGTGCCCGGTGCCCTGTGGCGACGCATAGATGATTTGTTTCAGGACTATAAGGCACACCTTTAGCTACCAGCTACCAGTCGCCGGCTTCCAGCTATTCGTTCCTCACAACCTACGTTCACTTCTTGAACCGCAAAGACGCGGAGGAAGCGATAAAGCTGTCGGGATTCCTCCGTCACCCCGACCAGCTTCCAGCGGTTGATAACTGGCGACTGGTAGCTGGAAGCTGGTAGCAACTAAGGTTGTGTGGCGATGTGGAAAAGATCGGATACCTATAAGGTCTTGCGTCCTACCCTTGAAGGGCCCCAACGCTCAGCCAGCCAGGATACGACCCGGCGCCGCCGACCGGATTCCAAAAAGTACAGATACAGTGCCTTCATCACCACCCAAGTGCCGAGGATGATCGGGCGCTCAAAGGTCACCAGGAGATTGCCCCAGAGGCCCCTTTCGCGCCAGCTGACCCGCCGCCACAGGTCCGCATGGGTAGGGAAGGTATTCGGTGGGCCCTGGGGACCGCGCGCGAACTCGGAATACGCCCGCCAGGAGTTGAATGAACGAGCGCGAACGACGTAGGCCAGGCTCAATTCCTCATACTTAAACCAATGCCACATCCGGCTCGGGATAAAGAGAACCTGACCCGGACGCAACCAGGCCGACCAACCGCTGAGCCCGGCAAGTTCAGGATGGCGTTTCAGGTGTATCGAGTCCAACGGCTGCGAAAGATCGATGTCGCTCAAATAACGCATGGCGTTTCTTGACCGGGGGTCGTCAGCGAACAGCTTGACGCTTTTATTGCCCCAAAAGCAGCAATGAAAGGTATGACTCAAGTCTTCGTCATAGTGTCCCGGCGACAGAGAACCGGCGTTGGCAACATACAGCTGCGGCGGGAAAGGCGGTAACCATGGCCAGAACCGAGCATCCAGTCGGTCCAGGCCGATAAAACGGCCGCCGGGGAGGAGATGTGCAAAGGTCCGGGGCCACACGTCGTCGGTAAAGATCGGATTGCCGGCGACGAAGTCATACACGGGGTGCGCAGGGCTGAAAAATCGGATCGGCTCGCCGTTTTCGATTCTGACCATGAAGTCGGACAGTGTGGTCTGGGTCGCCGGACGCGCAAAATCAGTCCTGCCCTCGGTCTCGTGATGAAAAAACACCCGCGTTCCACCGCACGTCTGCTTCAGATAGTCCTTGTCCCACTTGTGGAAGGCGGGCCATTCGGTGACCAAGTCTTCAATCACGCAGGGGATGCCGGGTTGCAGGTAGCGTTCGCAGAATGCCGCCTTGTCACAGGTTTTCAGGCTAATGACATCCACGATTCGATAGCTGATGTTCCCCTGGTCCCAGCTGGTGTTGCCATCCGTCATGGTCGCATCACTTATTCGGAATCTTGATCCTGCGCCACAGACGGCCGTCGTTCTTGAGTAAAGCGCCGGCAGCCGTGGGTCCCCAAGTCCCGGCGGCATAGTTCGGGAAGTCCCGCGGCGGGAGCGCGGCCCAGACATCCATGACCGATTGCACGATTTCCCAGCCCTTTTCGATCGTGTCGGCGTGCTTATACAGGGTCGCATCGCCGTTCATACAGTCGTAGATCAGGGTCTCGTAGCCGGTCGCCGGCTTGTTGCCGAAGTAGTCCTCGTAGCAGAAATCCATGTTCACGGTGCCGACCCCCATGGTCGGGCCAGGCACCTTGGCGCCGAGGCTCATTTGGATGCCTTCGGCGGGTTGGATGCGTAGTACCAGCATGTTGGGATCGACTTGTTCCACGTCCGTGTTCTTAAAGATAACCGTCGGCGCCTTCTTGAACTGGATCGCGATCTCCGTGCACTGGGCCGCCAGCCGCTTGCCGGTGCGCAGATAAAAGGGCACGCCGGCCCAGCGCCAGTTGTCTATGGTGAGCTTGAGCGCAGCGAAGGTCTCGGTACGGGATTGGAGATCGACCCCCGGGGACGAGCGATAGGCCTTCACCTTCTCACCGCTGGGCATATCGCCCTCGCCATACTGCCCGCGCACGGCGTGCCTGAGCACATCCTCCGGTGACAAGGGCTCGATGGCGTCGAGCACCTTGTTGACCTCGTCGCGCAGAGCACTGGACTCGAATGAGTTCGGCGGCTCCATGGCGATAAACCCGAGCAACACCAGGAGGTGGTTCGGGATCATGTCCCGCAGGGCGCCCGCCTCCTCGTAATAGGCACCCCGGTGCTCGACGCCGACGGACTCGGCTACCGTGAGCTGCACATGGTCGATGTGATGGTGGTTCCACAGCGGCTCGATGAAGCCGTTGGCGAAGCGGAACACCATGATATTCTGCACCGTCTCCTTACCCAGATAGTGATCGATACGGTAGATCTGCCGCTCATTCAGGTTGTCGTGCAGCTCGTGGTTGAGTGCCACCGCGGATTCCAGGTCCCGCCCGAAAGGCTTCTCGATGACGACGCGCCGCCAGTCGTTCGCGGTCTCCTGCAGCAGACCGGTCTCACCCAGACGACCGGTCACGTGGGGGAAGAGGCTGGGGGGGATCGCCATGTAGAACAGGTAATTGCCTTCGGTCTCACGCTGGGTATCGATCTCACTCAGGCGCCCGCGCAGACGTTCGTAATCGGCACCCTCGAGCATGTCGATTTGCATGTAGTGGAGACGCCCGATCAGACGCTCCCAGACCGCCTGGTCGAAGGCGGCGCCGACGTGATCCCGGATATGCTCCCCCATCAGGTCCCGGAAGGCATCGTCGTCCAGGTCCAAGCGGTCCAGCCCGAGTACCGCGAAGCTGTCCGGCAGCAGACAAGCCTTGCAGAGATGGAGCAGGGCCGGGATCAGCTTGCGCTTGGTCAGATCCCCCCCGGCACCAAAGATAACCATGGCGTTCGGCAACGCTGGCGGGGCCTGGGTATAGTTGGACTGCATCAGAGACACCAGACATCTCCTTGGATATCAAGGGGCTGTTGACATTCATCGTCCAGGGTCCGCTTGCGACCCTTTTCCGCACGACTTGAGTCGCGGCTTGGCGAACCGGACCCGTAGGGTGGGCTGTGTCCACCCATACTGCTGAAACTTCTCTCGTTCCCACGCAGCGCGTGGGAACGAGAAAACCAGATCCATCAGTCCTTCTTTTCATGGTGACCGCCGAACTGGTAGCGCATGGCCGCTAGGATCTGATTGGCAAAATCCGCTTCTCCGCGGGAGCCGAAGCGCTCATAGAGGGCAGTCGTCAGGAGAGGGGCCGGCGTGCCGGTCTCGATCGCCGCCATACAGGTCCAGCGACCTTCGCCCGAATCGGACACCCGCCCCCCGAACCGGCTGAGCTCCGGGTCTTGGTTTAAGGCATTGGCGGTGAGATCCAGCAGCCAGGAGGCTACCACACTGCCCCGGCGCCAGACCTCGGCGACCCGGGATATATCGATATCATATTGATAATGCTCCGGATCGCCGAGGGGAGCCGTCTCGGCGTCGATCGCCCGGACATTGCGACCGACGCCGGCATGCCTGAGGAGATTCAGGCCTTCCGCATAGGCGGCCATCAAGGCGTATTCGATCCCATTGTGGACCATCTTCACGAAATGGCCGGCACCGCTTGGACCACAGTGCAGATAGCCCTGCTCCGCTGTGTCATAGTCGCCGCTGCGACCGGCGGTGCGTTCGCTGTCACCGGGCCCGGGCGCCAAGGTTTTGAAGATGGGATCAAGCCGGCGCACGGCGTCCGCATCGCCGCCGATCATCAGGCAGTATCCGCGCTCCAGACCCCAAACCCCACCGCTGGTGCCGCAGTCCAGGAAATACATGCCGGCATCGGTGAGTCGCTTGGCGCGTCGGATGGCCTCCTTATAATGAGAGTTGCCACCGTCGACGATGATGTCGCCTGCCTCCATGCAGGGCAAGAGTGCTGCGACGACCGCGTCCACCGCCGCCGCCGGCACCATGATCCAGACGGCCCGCGGCTTGGCCAGCTTAGCGCAGAGATCGGCCGCGTCTTGGGCCCCGATTGCACCGGCAGCAGCCAACTCCCGGACCGTCTGGGTATCGCGGTCGTAGGCGACGCACGAGTGTCCGTCGCGCATGAGTCGAGTCACCATGTTGGCGCCCATACGCCCGAGACCGATCATTCCGATTTGCATTTGCCTTTCTCCCGTTCACGGATAATCTGGGTGATTGTCGGGCGGAATCGCTCCGAGGTATACAGCCAAAGGCTCTATCCCAGGATTACTCTTCGTCGAACATCAATGCCTGCACATCACGGGCACCGTGCACAACACGCACAATAATCACCTCTGTAGCCGTGAAGCGGTAGTACAGCACGTAGTCGCGGTGAAAGTGCGCCCGCAACCCTTTGGCGAGATGATCTCGGCGCGGACCGATCTCCGGATGGGAGAGCAGGGTCGAGAAACGCGCTTCGATCTGCCGGATAAGCTTTGAGGCGGCGCGGCGGTCGTCCTGCGCGATAAAACACCAGATATCAACCAGATCCTGTTCTGCGCTCTCGGCTATGCCGAGGGTTCGGGATTTTGTAATTGTTGCTCTCCCTTCCTGATGATGCGCTCCGGATCGAAGTCGTGTACCCGGCCTTTCTCGATATCGGACAGCCCTTCCTGAACCTTTGCACGCAGCGCTTTGAGCTCCTGTTCCTGCAAGGCCCGTTTGTGCCGCCAGTCACGCAGAGCCTCGCGGATAATCTCGCTGCTGGAAGCATACTCACCTGCTTGCACGGCAGACCGCACGGCTTGAACCATCTCGGCGGTTAGGGTAATGGTGATACGCTCAATAGTACTCATGAGTATGAATATATCATACTTCACGCAAGGGGCTAGATATACCCGTCGCACGTGAATATTTCGGTAAGCGAGGTGTGCCTCTCGTGCCCGAGAGCAAGACGCGACGAGGAGGAATAGCCAGCCTGATTGCGACGGTGAAGCCGATAGGCTTCACGGGTATACCGGGATGTATGGCCCGTACCGGAAGGCGAAGCAAGGACCGCGTAGCCTTTCGGCGCAACGCCGCTAGCGGGTGCGAGCGGCGTGCATCGCGGCGAAATATTCACGTGTGACGGGTATAACTTTAGTCTCGACCCAGTATCCTGGTGAGTGCATCCTGATCCGTCGGCACAGCGATATCCGTGGCGGTGACGATGGCATCGAGTGCGATCGGGAAGGGGGAGTCGGACCGGGTATCGGGGGCCAGCTCGAAGCAGTCTTCAAAGGCATCCGCGACGCGCAGGACAAAACGGCGTGCCTCGTCAGAATAGGCGGGCCTCGGGGCCACCGATCCGGCGAGTCGGCCGAGTGACCTGCCGACGTTTACGACTCGTCGCAGCTCGCCGAGCAGGGTTTCGAGGCAGTCCCCGCCATCGCCGCGCCGGAGATGGTCCGTCGATTCAAGCCCCTGTTGCAGACGCAGCGATGTGGCAGGGTCGAGATTTGCCAGCTCCTGCACCAGCTTCTCCGCGGTCTCCACAAGGGCAGCCATGGCCGCCGCATCCAGATCGGGGTCATTTTCCTGGTGGTCGGACGTCGCGGGCCGCTGCCCTGGGGTCGTAAGCCAGCCGCAGCTCGCCAGATCGTACTCCAGCGCGGCTACGAACAGACTTCGGCTCTCCTCGTCACCGATACTTCGCTCCTGGAGCCGGGAGAGAATTGCCGCCCGTTGCTCTGAGTCGAACCGATAGGGCTCGATGAAACGCGTGCCGCTCGACCGTCCGGGGGGGACCGGCTCCTCGCCACCCGCGGGAGACGCTCGGGCACCACGAATCACAGCGTCCCGACTGCCGTGCCCGGATGCGGATGGCGATAGGCCCGGACCCGCTTTACTCATCCGCAACCCCGGTCTATCCGGTTACCCTGAATCTCAGACCAGGGGATCGCGGACAAAGGGATTGTTGCGACGCTCGTCACCGAAGCTCGACATGGGGCCATGTCCGGGAATGAACCAGACGTCGTCGCCGAGCGGAAAGAGACACCGACGGATGGAATCCACTAGGTTCTGATGGTTACCGCGCGGCAGATCCGTGCGCCCGATCGAGCCCTGGAACAGCACATCGCCCACCTGCGCCAACCTGGCTGTCTCATTGAAAAAGACGACATGGCCCGGCGAGTGGCCGGGGCAGTGGATCACCCGCAGCTCCAGGGCGCCGATCCGGACCGAGTCACCGTCTTCCAGCCAGCGCCCGGTGGAGACGCCGCGGACTTCCGGGACACCGAACAGCTGGCTCTGGGCCGCAAGGGATTTGAGTAGGAACTCGTCGCCTCGATGAGGACCCTCGATAGGCAGGTCGAGGCGTTCGGCAAGCTCCGCGGCTCCCCCCACGTGGTCCAGATGGCCATGGGTAAGCAGGATCTTGACCGGCTCGACTTCCGCCTCCTGAATCGCGGCCAGCACCCGCGTCGTCTCTCCGCCGGGATCGACGACGGCGGCGTGACCGGTTTCGTCGCACCACAGTAGGGTGCAATTCTGCTGAAACAGGGTGACGGGAATAATCTTGAATCGCAACACGGGCTATCTCGACGCGACCTGCTCGGTGATGAACTTACCTTCCGTATTCCCCGTAAGGCCCGGCTCGCTCAGCTTGTGCGCAGCATTGCATAGAGACGATCTTTCATCAGAAGACGTTCCTTTTTGAGGTCCCCGATCGTCTCGTCGGCCACCGGCGTGCCCAGCTCCTCCAGCTTACGTACCTGAGCATCCAGATTATCGTGATCCTTCATCAGATGCGCAAACTCCTCGTCGGAGTCGCACAGCACGGAGATTCTGTCATCTAGAGTCGGAAATTCGTGACGCAGGTCGTGGGATTCGCCAAGCATGGATTCACATCTCCTCATCTTAATGTGGATGCCGAGGCCTTATGGTAACAAAACCCTAACGATTGGTCCCCTACCTGGATCGGCACCACGCCGGCGGCACTGTCTATTACTTGGGGTCGAGTTTCTTGGCGTTGAGCCGTTTGATGACCTCGGCAGTAAGGTCCAGGCCGTCATCGATGTAGAGAAGGCCGCTCTGGCGACGCTCGAAGACCGCGGAGACCTGCTTATTCTTAGCCACTGCGGCAATGATCGCCGGTGTCGGCTCCAGGATCCGGTTCGCGAGCTTGTTTTCCTCCTGCGCCACTTCCTTTTGGAGCTGTGCCACCTTTTGTTGGAATTTCTTCTTGCGCTCCCGGATCTCGGCGGTCTTTTTGTCGAGCTCCTTCTTACTCATCAGGGCCTTATCCTTGTCGAAGGTCTGCTGCAGCTGCTGGATCGATTGCTGCTCTTTGGCAAGTTCCTGTTGTCTATCCCCGAACTTCTTTTTGAGCGTTTCCTGTGCCTGCCGACCCAACTTGCTCTTATCGATCACCTCCTGCATGTTCACATAGCCGATCTTCCCGGGCTTCGCCGCCTGAACGGGTGTCATGAGCAGGCACAGGAATGGGAGGATGAATAAGATACGTTGTTTCATGGGAAATTCTCTCCACTGTGTAATTTGGTTCACCGCACTAGCATTCTACGCGCCCGGCGGGATGTCGGTATAGTCGCAGATAATCTCGTCGGGCGAGCGCGTACAAAGCTTCCGGAAAACATGACTTCGGCAGATCGACTTTCCCAGCTTCCAGTCGCCAGTCGCCGGCAGTGTCGTTGGGGCGATGGAGGAACCCCAACCTTCTTTATTAATCCACAGATTACGCAGATGTTCACAGATTGTTTCGTCTTTCATCTGTGAAAATCTGAAAGCGTACAAAACCAGAACACTAGTACCCCGTTTCCCCTTATTTTTTCATTCTCAGAGCCCCCCAAACGCGCCCAGGCAAGGCACAGCGCGCAGGGAATAGCTCCTCCTCTTGCCAAGCGCTGTAACGCCGCATTGGCGCGCTTGGGGGCTCCCTTCGGGCGCGGCGAGAAGCGGCCATCTGCGTTGTTGCGCGAGCTTGAAATAGGAGAGGCTATTCCTGCGCTCGCGCGCCTCGCATCTGGCCGCTTCTCGCCTCGCTGAGGACGAAAAATAAGGGGAAACGAGGTACCAGGATGGGCACAGCAAGCGTCCATCAAGTGGGTCCAAGGTTTCGGCCACTCCGTGGAGATTTCCGAACCGTGGCTGCCTGCAGGATGCACAAAGCGAGGCGTGCCCATCACCTAAAACTACCGATACGCTCGGATCGGGATTTGCATTCGGACATTTTGCTGATAGATTCTCGCCCCTTGTCCGCATCTTCAAAGATTCCGGCGAGCTGAACAATGGGAAACTCACTCCAAGACCAGTTACTCAAGGCCGGTCTCGTCGACGAGCAGCAGGTAAAACAAGTCCGCTCGTCCAAGCGCAAGCAGGGCAAACAGGACGGCGGCAAGGCAAAGGCCGAGGCTGAAGGCCGGCGACGCGCGCAACAGGCCGCGGCGGAGAAGGCGCGGCGCGACAGCGAGCTCAATCGGCAACGCCAGGAAGAGGCACGACGCAAGGCCGAGGCAAACGAGCTGCGCCACCTCATCCACACCAACCGGATCCCGCGGGGGGAAGGAGACATCGCCTACAGCTTTCTCGATGGCGGCAATATCAAACGCATCTATGTGACGGCCGATCAGCAGAGCAAGCTCGCCAAGGGCAAGCTCGCCATCGTGCGCCAGGACACGGGCTTCGAACTGGTATCCCCCGCCATCGCAGAAAGGGTCCGGGCGCGCGACGAACGCCTGGTCGTACTGCTGAACACACCGGGAGACGACGGCGATGCAGACGACGGCTATGCCGACTACAAGATACCGGATGATCTGATGTGGTGATCCGAGTGCTACTCGAGCATCGAATCGAGCAGCAGCGATTCAATCCTTGAACGCCCGAAACCCCTCAGATGCCGATTCCGGACAACCCTTTCCTCGCGTTCACCGCCCCCGGACTGCCGGGGCTGCACCCCTATGTCCCGGGCAAGCCCATCTCCGAGCTGGAACGGGAACTGGGCATCCGCGACTCGATCAAGCTCGCGTCCAACGAGAACCCGCTCGGGCCGGGATCCAAGGCGCGGGCGGCGTTCACCGCTGCCATGCCGGACTTGGGCCGCTACCCGGACGGTGGCGGCTGCGAGCTGCACCGGGCCTTGGCGGAACGCCACAGCCTAGACCCGGCGGCCATCACCTTGGGCAACGGCTCCAACGATGTCCTGGACCTGGTGGCCCGGACCTTCCTGCGACCGGGGGCGGAATCCGTCTTCTCGGAGCACGCCTTCGCGGTCTATCCCATCGCGACCCAGGCCGTTGGGGCAACCGCCCGGATCGCGCCGGCGCGGGACTACGGCCACGACCTGGACGCCATGGGTGCCTTGGTCAACCGGCATACCCGTGTGGTCTGGATCGCCAACCCCAACAACCCCACTGGCACCTGGCTCCCGGCCGCATCGCTGCGCACCTTTCTGGCCTCCCTGCCGGCGACCTGCATCGCCGTGGTAGACGAGGCCTACAGCGAGTATGTACAGGCCCCCGACTACCCGGACACCTCGACCTGGCTCGACGCATTCCCTAATCTCATCGTTACCCGCACCTTCTCCAAGGTACACGGGCTGGCCGCCCTGCGGATAGGCTACGGGATCAGCGACCCGCGCATCGCCGAGCTCCTGAACCGGGTGCGTCAACCCTTCAATGTCAACACCCCGGCCCAGCTGGCGGCGCTGGCAGCCCTCGGCGATGCCGACCATGTGCGGGACTCGGTCACCCTCAACGACGCAGGACTGGCGCAGCTCGCCGCCGGATTCGACCACCTCGGGCTGAGCTACATCCCCTCGGTAGGCAACTTCATTACCGTGGATCTCGGCCGACCCGCGGGGCCCGTGGATCGGGACCTATTACGCGCGGGCTGCATCGCCCGTCGCCTCGCCAATTACGGGCTTCCCAGCCACCTCCGGGTGAGCGTCGGACTGGCAGCGGAAAACGCCCGATTTCTGGCCGCATTGGCATCCGTGCTGGGCAAATGATCGCGCGGCTGACCGTCATCGGGGTCGGTCTGATCGGCGGCTCCCTGGCCCGGGCCCTGCGCGCCGCAGGCACGGTAGACCAGATCGTCGGTTGCGGCCGCTCCGTCGCCAACCTGGAGCGGGCCCGCGAGCTGGGCGTGATCGACCGCTACGCGCAGGACCCGGCGCAGGCGGTGCAGGGTGCCGATCTGGTCTTCATCGCCGTTCCCCTCGGCGCCATGCGGGACACCTTTGCCGCCATCAAAGGACGGCTGCGGGACGATGCGGTCGTCACCGACGGGGGCAGTGTCAAGGGCAGCGTGGTGACGGACGCCCAGGCGATCTTCGGCGATGTGCCGACGCACCTGGTCCCCGGCCATCCCATCGCCGGCACCGAGCACAGCGGCGTGGAGGCCTCCTTTCCGACCCTTTACCGCGACCGGTGCGTCATCCTGACCCCCCTCCCCGCCACCGACTCAGAGGCCCTGGACCGCGTGACCCGGATGTGGCGCAGCTGCGGCGCTCAGGTCACCACCATGGACGTGGCCCACCACGATCAAATCCTGGCCGCCACCAGCCATCTGCCCCACATGCTGGCCTTCGGCCTGGTGGACGCCCTGGCGCGGCTGCGGGAGAACGACGAGATCTTCCGCTACGCCGCGGGGGGGTTTCGAGACTTTACCCGCATCGCATCCAGCGACCCGATCATGTGGCGGGACATCTGCATTGCCAATCGAGAACAGCTGGGGAAGATGCTGCGCCAATTCGGCGACGAGATGCTGGACCTCGCCGCCACCATCCGCCGCGGCGACGGCGACCATCTGCTGGAAATCTTCCAGCGCGCCAAAGACGCACGGGACCGCTATGTCGATGGCACCAGGCAATCCTGAATTATTTGGCGCTGTTTGGAGGACCGGACTGAAGCGTCGCCTTGCCCAGCTTCGAGCAGCCCCGACATTGGCAATCTTCCATCCTCCCTATTCAGGACCGGCGCGTTGTCATGAGTTGAAAGAAAACCGCAAAGGGGTTTTATCCGTAGATCTGGATCACCCATACCGGCTGCTCTTCAGACCAGCCCACAATCCGCTTCCTTTGAGGAAGGAAGGTGGGCTCGACTGGGGCAGCGTCACAGCCGTCATGATTCTCGACGTGGAGGATACTCATGAGTAATACAATTGAAAATCAGTACCTTCCAAACTACGTGGTGCCTCCGGGTGAGATATTGGAAGAAGAGTTGGAAAGCCGAGGCATGTCTCAGGTTGAGCTATCCGAGCGAACTGGTCTGGCGAAGAAGACCATCAACGAGATCATCAAGGCCAAGGCCTCCATCACACCCGAGAGCGCCCTCAAATTCGAGCGCGTGTTTCGGCAGCCTGCTGAGTACTGGCTGAACCTGGAGCACCTTTATCGCGAGGCCCTGGCCCGCAATGCGGAATATGTTCACCTGGAGTCTGAGGTTGCTTAGGGCCGTAGGATGCGGTGAGAACCTGTCTGCGTGCAGGGACGCACCGGCAGGCAGCGGACCGCATCTTTGGACGCTGGGCGTGCCCGACTGGTTGGGCACGGGCCATTCATGGATGCGGTTTGCACCACCCGGCAGTGCCTTCCTGTAAAGATCTCCCGCGTTCACCGCATCCTACACCCTTTGCCCAACCGGCCCCACTCGCTTCCAGCAATCCTGAATTATTTGGCGCTGTTTGGGGGACCGGACGTGTTGGGTTACGGCGCGTTCAAGGGTGTTTGTGTCCTTCGGGATCGGACAGCGCGCCTAACCCAACCTACACCCAAAGCGAAGTCCGCGCGGGCAAGCTGCGCGGGGGGTAATGTAGGTGTAGGTTGCGTTAAGACGCCGGCACCGACCCGGCAGGCGATCAGCGCGCCTTGGTGCGTCGAACGCAACACGTCGAATTCTCCGACAATGCCGAATCATTCAGGATTGCTTCATCCTCCCTACTCGGGACCGGCGCGTTGCCATGAATTGCAGCGTCAACAAACGGGGGCATCTGCGGAAATCTGCGTAATCTGCGGATTAAAAAAGATGTTGAAGTTCGTTCCTCACCTCAACCTAGGCGCTTACTTGGAGGACGGTTGACAATGGCATGGCAGGCGGCTTTCGGCATCGTAATCCTGCTCGGCCTGGCCTGGGCCTTCAGCGAGAACCGCGGTTCCGTGTCCTGGCGGCTGGTGGTATTCAGCATCCTGCTCCAGTTCGCCTGTGCCCTTTTGCTACTGCGATTGGAGCCGGTGGAGAACGCCTTCGAGGTCCTGAACCGGGCCGTGCTGGCGGTGCAAGCGGCGACCCGGGAAGGCACGGCGTTTGTATTCGGTTATCTGGGCGGCGGTGCTGCACCCTTTGAGGCCGCATACCCGGAACACGCCTTCATCCTCGCGTTTCAGGGCTTGCCCTTGATCCTGCTGGTCAGTGTACTCAGCGCCTTGCTGTTCCATTGGCGCGTGCTGCCGATGATTGTGCGCGGCTTTGCCTGGATGCTGCGTAGGCTACTCAATGTGGGTGGTGCAGTCGGCGTATCGACGGCCGCCAACGTATTCGTCGGGATGATCGAGGCGCCTCTGTTCATCCGGCCCTACCTGCGGGACATGAGTCGTGCCGGGCTGTTCACGGTCATGACCGCAGGTATGGCGACCATTGCGGGCAACATGTTCGTGCTCTACGCGACCATTCTGGCCCCCGTGGTGCCGGATGCCGCCGGCAACCTCATGACGGCATCCCTGATCAGCGCTCCCGCCGCCATCGCGGTCGCCGCCCTCCTGGTGCCGGGCCTCGCTAACGGCAGGCCTGACGAGACAGCCGTCCTGACCGCAGACTACAACAGCAGTGTAGAGGCCGCCGTCAGCGCTACCTTCGACGGCGTGAAGCTGGTGGTCAGCGTCGCGGCGACCCTGGTGGTTGCGGTGGCGCTCGTGAGTCTGGTCAATCAGCTATGCGGTCTTTTGCCCGCGGTAGGCGGGGAGGCACTGAGTCTGCAGCGCCTGCTCGGATGGGCCATGGCCCCGGTTGCCTGGCTGCTCGGCGTCCCCTGGAGCGAAGCGAACCTGGCCGGGGAGCTGATGGGCACCAAGATCGTGCTCAACGAGCTGATCGCCTACCTGAATCTAGCGGCCCTGCCGGAGGATGGCCTGTCTTCCCACAGCCGCCTGATTCTGACTTATGCCCTGTGTGGCTTCGCCAACCTCGGAAGTCTGGGGATCCTCCTCGGCGGCCTCGGGGCCATGGTCCCGGAGCGGCGTAGGGACATCTTCGCGCTCGGCCCCAAATCGCTGCTTGCGGGCAACCTCGCCTGTTTTCTAACCGGGGCCGTGGTTGCCCTTGTTGGCTAAAATCCCATCACCGCGGGTGGAGTTAGATGTTACAGCTGCGCGATCTCGGTCTGCGCCGTGGTTCCAAGTTGCTCTTTGCGGGCGCGGACGTGACCATCTATCCCGGCCGGAAGGTGGGAGTAGTGGGACCCAACGGCTGCGGCAAATCGAGCCTGTTCGCTCTGATCCGCGGCGAGCTGCACCAGGACCAAGGCGAGCTCCTGGTTCCCCCGAACTGGGAGATCGCCCACGTGGCCCAACAGACCCCGAGCGGTGAGCGGCCGGCCATCGAGCTCGTCCTCGACGGAGACCGGGAGCTGCGGGCGGTGCAGGCCCAGCTGGCGATCGCCGAGGAGCAGGGGGATGGCCTGCGTCAGGCCCGGCTGCACGGGCGCCTGGAGGCGATCGACGGCTACGGCGCCGAGAGTCGGGCCGCCCGGCTGCTGCACGGGCTCGGCTTCACCCCCGGCGAGGAGCGGCGGCCGGTGGACAGCTACTCGGGGGGTTGGCGCATGCGCCTGTCCCTCGCCCGTACCCTCATGTGCCGTTCCGACCTGTTGCTGCTGGACGAGCCCACCAACCACCTGGACCTGGAGGCGGTGATCTGGCTCGAGTCCTGGCTCAAATCCTACCCGGGGACCCTGCTGCTCATCTCCCACGACCGGGACTTTCTCGATGCCATAACGGACGCTATCCTGCACATCGCTCAGGGTCGGCTCCACAGCTACACCGGTAACTACAGCGCCTGCGAGCACCGGCGGGCCGAGCGTTCGGCCCAACAGCAGGCGGCCTTCACCCGCCAACAACAAGAGATCGCCCGCATCCGGCGCTTCGTGGACCGTTTCCGCGCCAAAGCCACCAAGGCCCGCCAGGCCCAGAGCCGCCTCAAGGCCCTGGAACGCATGGAGCTGATCGCCCCGGCCCACCTGGAGACCCCGTTTCGATTCCGGCTGCGCGAGCCTCAGGGGCGGTTGCCCCACCCCTTGCTGGTGCTGGAAGCAGGCGCCGTCGGCTATGGGGAGCGGACGGTGCTCGCCGGACTCGACCTCAGCCTTGCGCCCGGCGAGCGCATCGGCCTGCTCGGACCCAACGGCGCCGGCAAGTCCACCCTGATCAAGCTGTTCGCCGGCGTGCTGCCTTTGCATTCCGGCCGCTGCCTGCCGGCCCCGGGTCTGCGGGTGGGTTATTTCGCCCAACACCAGGTCGACCAACTGCGGCCCGACGCCAGTCCCATGGAGCACCTCCGGCGCCTGGCCCCCGACCCTAGCGAGCAGGAATTGCGCGATTATTTGGGTGGATTCGCATTCGGCGGTGACCAGGCCACGGCCGCGACGGCATCCTTCTCCGGTGGGGAGAAGGCGCGGTTGGCACTGGCCTTGCTGATCTGGCAAGGCCCCAACCTGCTCCTGCTCGATGAACCGACGAACCACCTGGACCTGGGGATGCGGCATGCCTTGAGCCTGGTCCTGCAGGAGTTCGAAGGGGCACTGGTGCTGGTCTCCCATGATCGCCACCTGCTGCGGGTCACGAGTGACCAACTGCTACTGGTGGACGCGGGCACGGTGACCACCTTCGCCGGGGAGCTCGACGACTACCCCGCCTGGCTCGCCGGGCGGCAGGCATATCAGGACTCGCCTGCCATCCAGGCGCCGTCCCAGGACGGCACCTCGCGCCAGGCCCAGCGACGGGCCAAGGCGGAACAGCGCCGTAACCTGCAGCCGCTACGGCGTCGCCTCGAAGCGCTGGAGACCCGCTTGGCCGATCTCGAGGCGCGCCGCGGTGAGCTGGAGCGAGAGCTGGCCTTACCCCTGCTCTACGAGCCGGCGGCCAAGCCCCGTCTGCTGTCACTTATGGCGCAGAAGCACCGTCTGGATGCCGATTTCGAGAAGACTGAGACCGCTTGGCTCGAAACCGGCGAGGCACTGGAAAGCCAAGGAGGAACCCCATGAACCTTGATCGTTCGCCAAGGTGAGCGCATATGGAGTGTTCTGCGATCGAACTCTCTATGGATTCCAGGTTGGTATATCCTATTATTGTCCAAGGCGTGGCCGTAGGGTGTGGTGAGCGCAGCGAACCATCTTGCGCAGCGAACCATCTTGCGCAGCGAACCGCACCAAAAAATCTTTGCGCCTTAACGGAAGAAAAGCGCCGTATTACAAGCATCCGCGCGGATCGATGCGCGCGCTTCGTCGTTTTCCCTCCAGAGCGGCGAGCACATCATTTCAACTTATATTGCGGGAATAATCACCTACAGTTTGATGTGTGCCTCCTCCGAAGAAGTTTGCAATATTAGTCGAAATTATGTGCTAGAGTGCGCAGGCTGTGAGGAAAGAGAGTTCATGAAAAAACTCAATATGCTTGCGTATTCCACCAATTTTTGTCTATATTTCGCCCCATAGAGAAGACTCGTGTTTCTAGTGTGCCAGCCAAGACCCCTACGGATAAGGGGAGGAGGATCTGCCCGTGACCACAACCGCTCGCTTCCGGATACCGCTCATCGTCTTGCTGTTTCTGGTGCTCCCGTTTGCCGGATGCTCCAGCAGCAACGAGCGGGAGCTAGCGAACAGGACCGTTTCCGCCGCGAAGCGACCCACAGGCTCCCGGACCTTCCCCGTTCCCTCCGAGATTAAAGACAACGTAGCCTTCTGGCGCAACGTCTACGGCGAATGGAGCCGCGGCGAGGTTGCCATCCATGACAACGAGTACATGGGGGTGATCTACGAGGTGGCGGATCTCCCCGGTCCCACTCTGAACGGCTACACGGCTGAGCAGAAGCGTTTCGTACGGGCGCGCAAGGCCTACTACAAGCGCCGCCTCAAGAATCTGGAGGACAAGGTGCGGGCAGGTCTGTCCCTGAGCAGATACGATCGGTCCTTGTACAACAGGCTCATGGGCGCGGGCGGTAAATGGGCCATCTACGGCGCCAGCAACCGGGTGCGCAGCCAACGCGGCTTACGCGAGCGCTTCCGCCGAGGTCTGGCAATCAGCGGCCGCTATGACGCGAAATTCCGAGAAATCTTCCGCTCCCGGGGGCTGCCCGAGGACCTCGCCTACCTGCCCCACGTCGAATCCTCCTTCCAGACCCACGCCCGCTCCAGCGTCGGCGCGGCGGGGGTATGGCAGTTTATGCGGGGTACCGGCAAGCTGTACATGATCGTCAACGGCGCCGTCGACGAGCGCCTGGATCCGGTGACCGCCGCCGAGGGCGCTGCGAGCTATCTCGGCGGTGCCTACCGCAAGCTCGGCAGTTGGCCCTTGGCCGTGACCTCCTACAACCATGGCCAAGCCGGCATGCAGAAGGCCAAGGCCATTTACGGCAATGACATCGGGGCCATCGTGCGCAAGTACAAGGGTCCCTATTTCAAGTTCGCCTCCCGCAATTTCTACGCCGAGTTCATTGCGGCGCGGGAGGTCGCGAGTCATCCTCATCGCTATTTTCCGGAAGGCATCAAATACCAGGCGCCCCTCTCCGAAGATCGCCTAGTGCTCCGCCGCAGCATATCCGCTCCACGGATCGCCCACTACTATGATGTGCCTACCTATCGGCTGGCGGATCTAAATCTGCATTGGAAGAAATCGGTCCGGCGGGGCAGTGCCAAGCTCCCGGCCGGGAGCACCGTATGGCTCCCGAGAGGGACCCTGAAGCGAGCGGGGCATATCGCGCCCAGCTCGGTGCTGCTCGCCAAGGCCGAATACAGGCCCAAGGCCAAGCGTAAATCGACAAGGACAGCCAGAGCCGAGTCCAGGCAGAAACCAATCAGGATAGCCAAGGTCAAGCCCAGGCGGAAGCCGACCAAGGTGGCTAAGGCCGAATCCAGGCGGAAACCGATCAGGCTGGCCAAGGCCGAACCTAAGCGGAAGCCGACCAGGGTAGCCAAGGCCAGGTCGAAGCCGAAGCCGGTTCAGCTAGCCAAGGCCGGGTCCAAACGAAAACCGATCAAGCTAGCCAAGGCCAAGCCTAAGCGGAAGCCGACCAGGGTAGCCAAGGCTAGGTCGAAGTCGAAGCCGGTTCAGCTAGCCAAGGCCGGGTCCAAACGGAAACCGATCAAGATAGCCAAGGCTAGACTCAAGCAGAAACCGGGCAAAGTGGCTAAGGCCAAACCCAAATCGAAGCCGGTCAAGGTGGCTAAGGCCAAAGCGTCCGGGGCCCTAAAGGTGCATGTGGTCAAACCGAACGAGACCCTCTATGGGGTGTCCACATACTACAAGATGTCCGTTGCCGAGCTGCGGCGTCTCAACCGGATGGGACCGGGCGACACCAACATCCGTTCCGGCCAGCGGCTGCGCGTGAAGGTAGCCAAGGCCGAGCCTAAGCAGAAGCCAGTTAAAGTGGCTAAGGCCAAACCCAAGTCGAAGCCGGTCAAGGTGGCTAAGGCCAGACTCAAGCAGAAGCCAGTCAAGGTAGCCAAGGCCAGACCCAAGCGGAAACCGGGCAAAGTGGCTAAGGCCAAACCCAAATCGAAGCCGGTCAAGGTGGCTAAGGCCAAAGCGTCCGGGGCCCTGAAGGTGCATGTGGTCAAACCGAACGAGACCCTCTATGGGGTGTCCACATACTACAAGATGTCCGTTGCCGAGCTGCGGCGTCTCAACCGGATGGGACCGGGCGACACCAATATCCGTCCCGGCCAGCGGCTGCGCGTGAGTGGCTGAGAGATGGCGCGCCCGAGAGGATTCGAACCTCTGACCTCTGCCTCCGGAGGGCAGCGCTCTATCCGGCTGAGCTACGGGCGCGAAACGAGGGGAAGATCGGATCCCGAACGGCGTTCGGTATCCATTGGGATCCGAAAGCTAGGATACCGACTCTTCCGGGATCCGTCTACGCCTGACATGGCTGTCCGGGTAGTGGTAAATTCTTAAGTGGTCAGCGTAGACAGGCTCTCTCCCGGCGGGAGAGGGGCGAAACTCGTAGGTTGGGCAAAGCCGGTAGGATGTGGTGAGCGCCTGCCTACCGCCCCAGGAGAGTGTCGCAAAAGGCACCGATCTTCGCCGCCCTTTGACCCCCTCTCCCCAACCCTTCTCCCGACGGGAGAGGGGCTTTTGCGACACCCTCCCCAGAGACGGGGCAGGTAGGCAGCGAACCGCATCTTTGGGCGGCGGCGTGCCCAACAAATCATTTAAATATTAACCACTACCAGGGTTTTGTTTCGGGAATAAAGAGTGGGCGGGTACCGGAAGCGGGGGTCTAAGACCGGGCTGTGGGGTCTGATCGGGATCGCGGTCCTGGCCGCGATCAGCTATGCCCTGATCGGGGGATGGTTCTCCAACGATCGTGATCCAGATTCGCCGGCGCAGATCCCCGGCGACGCCATCGCTCCGGCTGTGGGTGCAGATCCCACCGGCATGGCCGTCTACAATAAGGCCTGCGTCGCTTGCCACGGTACCGGCGTAGCCAATGCGCCCAAGCTCGGCGACCAGGCCGCTTGGCAACCGCGTATGGCCCAAGGTAGCGACCGGCTCCTGGAGACCTCGATTGCCGGCAAGGGGGCCATGCCCCCCCGCGGCACCTGCGCGGATTGCTCCGACGACGACCTCAAGGCCGCTGTCGAGTATATGCTGGTCCAGGTCGGTTACGAACCGGCTGCCTCTCCGCGTACCGGCGATACCCCTTAATCGCCGACGACCTGCCCGATAACCTCTGGCTCCCACGTTCCAGGCTCTCGTTTCCAGGCTGGAGTGTGGGAGCCGGAGACCATAGGGAGCTGTCATCCCGAGCGTAGCGAGGGATCCTTGTCCCGAGCAGAGCGAAGGATCTTAAGATTCCTCGCTACGCTCGGAATGACAAGTTTCTGTCGTCCGCTATGCAAACCTGTGGGGTGTTGCAGTTATTCCTTAAGGGACAGGAGGACACAATTTCGCAGAATTTGGCAGAAAATCTTTCTCTTCCTCCCACATGGTATAGGAGTTAGCGTGGAATATGACAGCCTCACCCCACCATTTCCGGGGGAAACGAATTCTTTCATAGTCTCTCCAACGTGGGAGCCGGGTGAGGGGCACGGCGTCGAACGCGGCGTAACGCAACACAACGCCTTCTCAGGCAGTAGGCATGGTATTTGGTGGGCATAGCCCTATTGGTGGGCGCAACCCTATTGGTGGGCGCAGCCCACCTTCGTGTGCCCGACATGGGCATGTACTTGTTACCTGAGAGGAGGTAACCGCGAAGAGTGACGAGAAGCGTAGTGAAGCCCAAGGTGGAAGCCGCGAGGCGAAGCTGGAGGACGGGTGGAGCCAGGACACGAGCGTAGGCGCCATGCGCGGCGGCGCCTGGGCGTGCGAGGACACACGCTGGGGGTTGCCGGTTGTCGACGCGGTGCCTGGTTTATGGCGCGCCATCTCGTCATCAACCAAGCGCTAAAGGGCGCCACGCTGAATCGCTAGGGGTTCACCCTACCGTGGACGCTTGCAGGCTAAGCCTGCTGGGCTCAACCGCCGGATGCGGAAAACCGCAGGTCCGGTGGTGTGCGAGGGCTGACGGGCGCAATCCCGTCAGCCCGACCCGATCCGCGTGGTCAACCGGCGGTCGGGGTCTCGGGAGAGACTGGGGTACATACGCTGAGACGGCGGCGTCGATCCCCATTGGGGGGGCGGTGATGGTGACCATGGGTCTGAGGGATAGGGATCCAGGTGCCGATCGGGTTGTCCGTATGGTCCTTGCCAGCGACCCCGGGCCCCGGGCGATTTCTCCAACGGCCGAAAGCTGTAGATTTCCCACGGATGATCGGCGTAAGCAGGTCGGGAGGGATAGGGCGCCGGTGTGGTCGATGGGGGTTGCTCCGGCGGGGGCGATTGGTAGTGCGAGGGCGGGTCGTGCGGTATTGCATAACGGTCTTGGCGCCGGTTCGGATCGGGTGTCTGCCGATGCCGTTGTGCCTGCTCCGCCAAGGGTCTGAAGCGGTAACCGTCCGTATGGATGCGAGTCCGCGCGCCGTATGGATCGCCATATGGGTCGCCATATGGATCGGGAGCCCCGTAGCCACCATAATCGACGCCGGGGTAGGGTTGCTCGGGATAGAATCCCCGCCTACCGTAGCGCGGAGGGGCACTTTGCGCGCCGGGCCGGCCGGCCATCCCGTGATCGTGGCTTGGGGTCGGGAAACCGGATGTTCGGGGTTGGGGCCGCCGGTCGCCGGCGGAACCCGCGTTATCGCTCCGATTGCCGGAATCAGGAGGCTCATCCCCGGATCGCAAGATCAGAAAACAGACCACCAGGATTGCCAGGAGGCCGATGATGCGCGGTTTTGTAATCACATTGGATAGCAATGTCCCTGCCATAGGTGGGCCACGCCCCAGGCCCGGTATTCGGTTCAAAGAGAGGCCTCCGCCACCCGCGCCTCCGCGTCCTTGTCGCGTTCGATCAGGGCGTAGGCGGAGTGGTTGTGGATGGACTCAAAGTTCTCCGATTCCACGCGGTAGGCGCCCACCCGGTCGTCGTGGTTCAGCTTCCCGGCCACGTCCCGCACCATGTCTTCGACGAACTTGGGGTTGTTGTAGGCACGCTCGGTGACGTGTTTCTCGTCCGGGCGTTTGAGCAGACCATAGAGCTCACAGGAGGCCTCCTGCTCCACTAGCTCGATGAGCTCCTCGATCCAAATGAAACCCCTGCTGCGCACCTGCACCGTAACATGGGAACGCTGGTTGTGCGCGCCATAGTCGGAGATTTCCTTGGAGCAGGGACAGACGCTGGTCACGGGTACGACCACCTTGATGTACATTATGGGTTTACCGTGGCGGATCTCACCGATGAAGGTCACATCATAGTCGAGCAGGCTCTGGACGCCGCTGACCGGGGCGGTCTTGTTGATGAAGTAGGGGAAGCTCATCTCGATGTGGCCTGCTTCGGATTCCAGGTGTTCGGCCATCTCACGGAGCATTTCCTTGAAGGAGGTGACGCTGAGCTCCCGCTCGTGACCGTTGAGGATCTGCACGAAGCGGGACATGTGCGTGCCCTTGAAGTTGTGGGGCAGATGCACGTACATGTTGAAGCTGGCTACCGTATGTTGCTCACCGTTGCTCCGGTCGTACACCCGCACGGGGTATCGAATGTCCTTGATGCCCACCTTGTCGATGGCAATGCGCCGGCTGTCGGCACTGCTCTGGACGTCGGCAATGGCCAGGGTGGCGGGGCTTATCTTCAAGGCTGACTCCATGACTGATTCCTCGGAGCGGGAAGCGGCGACGCTAAGGCGTGCTCCTAAGGCTAAGGTTCCGGCCGGACGAATCAAACATGGGGCTTGTCGGGTTTCTTTACGAGCGCCGCTGGACGAGGAACGGCGAATAAATGATTATCCGTGCCGACGCGGCCTGGGGCAACACAGCGGGGGTTGCAGTAGCAATCCTGAATGATTTGGCGTTGTTTGGAGGGATCTTTTCCCATAATCAACGCCAAATAACCCAGGATCGCTGAAGCCTAATGTTGCACCTAACCCTGAATCTGCGCCGCCGCTGGGCATTACGCAGGACCCCCGCCGGACCGCTGCGGGACTATCTGGAAACGCCCTTCCCGAAGCCGTCCATGGACTACCGGGATCTGGCGCTCCTCGCCGTCGACATCGAGACCACCGGGCTCGATCCGAAGCGGGACGACATCCTGAGCATGGGCTGGGTGAGCGTGCGGCACAACCGCATCGATCTTGGCGCTGCCTGCTATCGCCTGGTGCGGACCGCCCGTGCCATCCCGGAGGCCAGCGCCATCGTCCATCGGATCACCGACGACCAGGCGGCACGGGGGGAACTCCTGGACGATGTGCTCGCGGAGCTACTGAAAAGACTGGCGGGAAAGGCGATGATCGCGCACCATGCGACAGTGGAGAAGGGCTTCCTCAACGCCATCTGTCAACGGCTCTACGGGGTCGGGTTACCGGTACCCGTCATCGACACCCAGGTGCTGGCCAAACGTACCTTCGAGCGCCGCCACATCGCCTTCAGGGATTCGGATCTGCGTCTGCATGCCCTGGGCGAGCGTTACAATCTGCCCCGCTATGGGGCTCACAATGCCTTGAGCGATGCCCTCGCCGCAGCCGAGCTGTTCCTGGCTCAAGCGTCTTACCGGGACCGCGGCAAAGGAGTGCCCCTGCGGGATTTTTTGACCTGGTAAGGCAATGGCTGGCAAAACCGGCGACAAATGTTTAGCATGAAAATTTCTGTTTCTTTTCAGAATTGCTGTAGGCATCCTACCAACCGAAAGTGGAGACGGCTCTCATGACAGAGATCAAGGTCCATGATATTCCAGCCGAGATTGCGGCCAACGCCCACATCGATGCCGAAAAGTACGCAGCGATGTATCGACGTTCTGTCACTGATCCGGAGGGTTTTTGGGCGGAGCAGGCCGAGACGTTCGTAACCTGGAGCAGAAAGTGGGACCGGGTCAGCGATTACAGCTTCGACGCCGACAACCTCTACATCAGATGGTTCGAGGGCGGCCAGTTGAATGTGGCTTACAACTGTCTTGATCGCCACCTGGACACCCGCGGCGATCAGGTGGCCATCGTTTGGGAAGGCGATGACCCGGCGGAGGACCGTCGGCTGACCTATCGTGAATTGTACGGGCAGGTGTGCAGACTGGGAAACGTGCTCAAATCCCGCGGCGTCAGGAAGGGCGACCGGGTCTGCATCTATATGCCGATGATTCCGGAGGCCGCGGTCGCCATGCTGGCTTGTGCGCGGATCGGCGCCGTCCACTCCGTGGTCTTCGGCGGTTTTTCCCCCGATTCTCTGCGCGACCGCATCCTGGACTCCGATTGTCGAACCCTGATCACCGCCGACGAGGGGATCCGCGGTGGGCGTCCGGTACCCTTGAAGAAGCATGCGGATACCGCCCTGGCCGAGTGCCCGAATGTGAGCACCGTCGTCGTGGTAAGGCGCACCGGCGGCACGATTGACTGGACCGACGGCCGTGACATCTGGTACCAAGAGGTCATGGCGACCGCCTCGGAGGACTGCCCGCCGCAAGCGATGGATGCCGAGGACCCGCTGTTCATCCTCTACACCTCCGGCTCCACCGGCAAGCCCAAGGGCGTGCTGCACACCACGGGCGGCTACCTGGTCTTCGCCGCCATCACCCACAAATACGCCTTCGACTACCGGGAAGGGGAGGTCTACTGGTGCACCGCGGATGTCGGTTGGGTCACCGGCCACACCTATATCCTTTACGGACCCCTGGCCAACGGGGCCAGCTCGCTCATGTTCGAGGGTCTCCCCAACTACCCGGATGCCTCCCGCTTCTGGCAGGTCGTGGACAAGCACAATGTCGCCATCTTCTATACCGCCCCCACCGCCATCCGCGCCCTGATGCGTGCCGGCGAGGGGCCCGTCAAGAAGACCTCCCGCAAGTCGTTGCGCATCCTCGGCACCGTGGGCGAGCCCATCAACCCCGAGGCCTGGGAGTGGTACTACCGGGTCGTGGGTGATGGGCGCTGCCCCATCGTCGACACTTGGTGGCAGACCGAGACCGGCGGCCACCTGATTACGCCTTTGCCCGGTGCGACCGCGCTCAAGCCGGGTTCCGCCTCGCGGCCCTTCTTCGGTGTCGTGCCGGCCCTGGTGGAGGTCGCCGACGGCACCCTGATCGAGGGTGCGGGGGAAGGTGCTTTGGTCATCACCCGACCCTGGCCGGCTATCATGCGCACCGTCTACGGCGATCACGCGCGCTTCACGGCGACCTACTTCACGCAGTACCCAGGCTATTACTTTACCGGTGACGGGGCACGCCGCGACGAGGACGGTTATTATTGGATCACCGGCCGCATCGACGACGTGCTGAACGTTTCCGGGCACCGGCTGGGCACCGCCGAGATCGAGTCCGCCCTGGTGCTGCACCCTCAGATAGCGGAAGCCGCCGTCGTCGGCTACCCGCACGACATCAAGGGCCAGGGTATCTACGCCTATGTAACCCCTATGGCCGATGTAGAGCCGAGCGATAATCTGAAAAAGGAGCTGACGGCGTTGGTCCGACGCGAGATCGGTCCCATCGCTACCCTGGATGTTATCCAATGGGCCCCCGGCCTTCCGAAAACCAGATCGGGCAAGATCATGCGCAGGATCCTGCGTAAAATCGCGGCCGACGAGATCGACGCCCTGGGCGATACCTCTACCCTTGCCGATCCTGCCGTGGTCAGCGATCTGATCGACAACCGGGCCGGCCGTTAGGTGTCACAGTCCGCCGAATTCGATACCGGGGGGGTTGGTCTTTGTGATGTGGATCCAAAATTCCGGATCGGGACCAGGCCGGGGCATCGGGACCCTTGATAACATTTCCCACCCCCCGCATTTGGAGAGAAGCGATATGGACCCATGAAGAGCGCTCGCCATGAGATTTTTCAACCCGCGAAGTCAAAGGTTCGACTTCGCGTGGACTGCCTATGCGATCGGTGATGCGATCGGATAGGTATCATCTTTTAGTTTGGATGATGGACCGAGAACCCTTAATCATCAATTACTTAAGTGAGGTTTATCTCTTGAGTTCCAATCTACGAGTCGGCGTATTCGTCGATGCTGAAAACGTCAGGTACAACGGTGGCTATCAGATGCGCTATGACGTGCTGCGCCGCTTCGCGGCCCGTGAAGGGGGGCATCTGCAGCGGCTCAACACCTATTTGGCCTTCGATTCGGAGCGCGCCAGGGAAGACCCGGATTACGCCAAGAAGTCCAGGATCTATCAACAGATGGTGCGGGATTTCGGATGGAAGATCACGGTCAAGCAGGTGCGCCGTTACACGGACGAAAACGGCAATGTCACCACCAAGGCCAACGCAGACCTGGACATGGCCGTGGACGCCATGTTGCAGGCACGCAATCTGGACCAAGTGCTGTTGGTCACGGGAGACGGGGATTTCCTGCAGGTGGTCAATGCTCTCCAGAACGTCGGTTGTCGGGTGGAGCTGATCGGCTTCAAGAACGTCTCGCGCCAGCTTCAACAAACAGTCGACACCTTTTACCCCGGTTTTCTGATCCCTGACCTGCTGCCCGTCTCCTATGAGCCCCGCAACGAATGGGGTCAGTCCGGTTCCTGCGTGCGCGGCATATGCACCAAGTGGTTCTTCGACAAGGGTTACGGCTTTATGCGGATCGTCAACCGCATCTCACCCAACCTGTGGGTCACGGATCCGCGCGAGCCGGACTCCCCCTATACCAGCGTCTTCTGTCACGCCAACGAGGTAGCCGATGAAGTGACGGAAGAAATGCTGATGAGTCGCGAGACCATCTTCGAGTTCTATCTCAGCGAGAGCGAGCAAAAGGACGACGGCCTGGTCGCCAACAATGTGCGCTTGGCGTTTTCCATTAATCGCTGACGGCCGCAGGGCCTTGAACAATGCAAGGCAGCCGGGTGGGGCAAGGATGCCCTACCATAACGAATATGAATGGCAGTGGACGCCTTTGTTTTAAGCCGGTCGAGGCGGGTCAGGCGCGTGTGCCAAGCGCCGCGATTGCCGCGGCGGTGGGCGCGCCGTCACCTGCCGAATGGCGGCGGGTGGTGGCTCCCAGGTCGGGTCAGACCAACAATGGCCGCCACCCGACGGCGGTGGCTAGCATACGGCGGATGACGCAAACTTATCCGCCCTACGCGGGCTCGATCTCTGAATTCAGTTTGGCTCAGTGTGGGCAAATTGCCGAGGCAAATCAAGATTTTCCTATCCGCAGATTACGCAGATTTTCGCAGATTCTTTCGTTTGCTCACTTTGATGGGCACGCTGCGCTTGGTGCAGTCTACCGACCGTCGCGGCTCGGAAACCTCCGGGGAATGACCACGACTTAAAACCATCCTGATGGGCGCTTGCTTTGCCCATCCTACGGGGGTGGTGTTATAACTCTGTTGTTTCCGAGCACACAAGGTGTTGATTAGCATCGCTATTTGAACCCTGAGAAACAAAGTTAGAACACTACCGAAAACTACGAATCACGCAAATCAACGCGAATGAAGATTCGTGCGGATTCGCGTGATTCGTATACCGATTTTACTCGGGCATGTGGGATATTCGGGCTTGCCGGATCAGGTGTAATCTCTCTCCGGCTCGGGGATACGACCAAATCCATATCTTCCATGGGGACCGCACCCAGCAATACCTCGTCTCCAAGTACCAGGGCACCGACGTAACAAAACCTGTTTCCAAAATCCACACAGACCGGCCCGACATAGGGGACATTCTTCTTCCGGCCGTCGGCTACGGAGACTTCCCGCTCCGATTCCGTTTCAAGCTTCAGCTGTAAAGCCAAATGCTCGGGTATACAGAGTATAAGTGAACCCGCGTCAGCCAATGCCTCGGTTCTGATGGGGACCAGATCCGGTTCTTTGGGATTACTGAGTTCGATTTGTGCAACGACATGACCCATATTTTATCTCCCACCCCAGCTCACTTTGATGGGCACGCTGCGCTCGGTGCAGTCTACCGACCGTCACGGCTCGGAAACCTCCGGGGAATGACCACGACTTATAAACCATCCTGATGGGTGCTTGCTTTGCCCATCCTACGGGCTGGTGCATAGTCTTCTCAAGAAATCTGCGCGAATCTGCGTAATCTGCGGATCAAAAGCGAAAGGCGAAGTGCGCCGGCTTAAGCAGCGCGGTCTGATGGGACCCTTCATGAGGGCTTCTTACGCTGGTGCCCCGCTTTCTCCAGCTCGTCCAGGTATTCTTTCCACCAGGCCTCCTGGTTGGTGCCGAGGTTATACAGGTAGTCCCAGGAATAGATCCCGGTGTTGTGGGTGTCGTCGAAGTGCGGGCGGACGGCGTAGTTGCCTACCGGCTCGATCTTCTCGATGGCGACCTCTTCTTTGTCGAGCTGGAGCACCCGCTGGCCCGGCCCGTGGCCTTGGACCTCCGCCGAGGGGGAGTAGACGCGCAGGTACTCGCAGGGCAGGTTGAAGTGGGTGCCGTCGTCGAAGGTGATCTCCAACACCCGGGATTGGCGGTGCAGGTTGAGCTCGGTGGGTACGGGCATGTTCGTCTCCGGTTTGCGATTTCTAAACTTTCTAAAGGATATACCGCGACAGGTCCTCATCCGCCGCCAGCTCCGAGAGATGCTGGTTCACATAGGCCGCGTCCACGGTGACCGTGACCCGGTTGAGGTCGGCGGCATGGAAGGAGACGTCCTCCAACAGCCGTTCGAGGACCGTGTGCAGGCGCCGCGCCCCGATGTTCTCGGTGCGTTCATTGACCTGCCAGGCGGTCTCGGCGATCCGCCGAATGCCGTCTTCGGTAAAGTCCAGGCTGACGCCTTCGGTCCCCATCAGGGCCTTGTACTGATCGGTCAGGGAGGCGTCTGGCTCGGTCAGGATGCGGACGAAGTCTTCCGTGGTCAGTGCCTTGAGCTCGACGCGGATCGGGAGTCGGCCCTGGAGCTCGGGGATCAGATCCGAGGGCTTGGCCAAGTGGAAGGCCCCGGAGGCGATGAACAGGATGTGATCCGTGCGCACGGAGCCGTACTTGGAGGAGACGGTGCAGCCTTCGACCAGCGGGAGCAGGTCTCGCTGCACGCCCTCGCGCGAGATATCCGCGCCGCTGGTGTGCTCGGAACGCTTGGTGACCTTGTCGAGCTCGTCCAGAAAGACGATGCCGTTCTGCTCCACGCTCTCCACTGCGCGTAGTTTAAGGTCCTCGTCGTTGATGCGCTTGGCCGCTTCCTCGTCGCTGAGCAGCTTGAGGGCGTCGCGGATCTTCAGCTTGCGCCGCCTGGTACGGCCCTGGCCCAGGTTCTGGAACAGTCCCTGGAGCTGGCTGGTCATCTCTTCCATGCCGGGCGGGGCCATGATCTCTACCCCAATGGGGGTGGCGCTGACCTGAATCTCGATCTCTTTTTCGTCCAGGTCGCCACGGCGCAGCTTGTCGCGGAATTTTTCCCGGGTCACCGGGGAGGGGCCGCCGGAACGGCTGTCTTCTTCGAAGTTGGTGGGCGGGGGCAGCAGGACTTCCAGGACCCGCTCTTCGGCGGCAGCCTCGGCCTGGGTCGCCACCTTATCCAGCTCCTGCTCTCGGGCCATCTTCACCGCCGCGTCCACCAGCTCCCGGATGATGGATTCCACGTCCCGGCCCACGTAGCCGACCTCCGTGAATTTGGTCGCCTCCACCTTGATGAAAGGGGCGTCAGCGAGCTTAGCCAGGCGGCGCGCGATCTCGGTCTTACCCACACCCGTGGGTCCGATCATGAGGATGTTCTTGGGCGTGATCTCGGTGCGCAGGGGCTCTTCTATCTGTGCTCGCCGCCAGCGGTTGCGCAGGGCGACGGCAACCGCGCGTTTGGCTTCTTCTTGGCCGATGATGTGCTTGTCGAGCTCGGCTACGATGCGTTTGGGGGTGATGTCCGACATGAGTACTCAAAAATGCTTAAGATCGCGTTAGCGCCACCAAGTGATGCGTAACCTGGAAGGAATCTTTTTGATCCGGAGATGGGGTGTGCGGCTTATCCCGCTGTCGCGGATAGCTCTTCCAACACCAACCGATGGTTGGTGTAGACGCAGATGTCGGCGGCGATGCCGAGCGCCCGCTCGACGATTTCGCGGGCGCCGAGCTCGGTGCTGTCAAGCAGCGCCCTGGCTGCCGCCTGGGCGAAAGACCCGCCGGAGCCGATGGCCATCAGATCCTGTTCCGGCTCAATCACATCTCCGGTGCCGGAGATGATCAGCGAGGTCGTGGTATCCGCTACGCATAACAGGGCCTCAAGGCGCCGCAGCATGCGATCGGTACGCCAATCCTTCGCCAGCTCCACCGCTGAGCGGGTGAGGTGACCCTGGTGCTTTTCCAGCTTGCCCTCGAAACGCTCGAACAGTGTGAAGGCGTCTGCCGTGGCCCCGGCAAATCCGGCCAACACCCGCTCTTTGTAGAGTCGGCGTACCTTACGTGCATTGCCCTTGATTATCGTCTGCCCCATGGATACCTGGCCGTCACCGCCGATGACCACCTGCCCGCTGCGCCGGACAGAAAGGATGGTTGTGCCGTGAAATGTTTCCATCGCTGCCTGTTCTGCTCGCCTCAAGGGTAGCTTGAAAAATTCAAGGTCCCCTCAAAAAGGGATACCTGAACATCTGCCGAACGGGTCCGGTCGATCCGTTCCCCGGATCTTGCGACCGATTTTTCGACTCACGTCTTTCGACTCAAGTTTTTCGACTCAGGGCCATAGCTTGAGTATGGTCACGATAAGACCGCCCACGGTCAGGGTGGTGGCATACGACCATATCATGAAGCGATCAATACGCCTTGTCAGTCCCTCGAAACGCTTATTCATCTCGTTCTGCAGGGTCTCGAAGCGCTTGTCAACAGTCGCAAAGTGCTTGTCGACGGCCTCAAAGCGTTTGTCAACGGCTTCAAAGCGCCGGTTCGTCTCTTCCTGCATGATTTCGAAACGCTTGTCGACGGCAGCGAAGCGCCGGTTCATCTCCTCCTGCATGAGCTCGAAGCGCTTGTCCATCTCGTTGCGTAAAACATCGAGATGCTTGTTGACAGCCTCGAAGCGTTTGTCGAGGGTCTCGAAGCGCTTGTCGAGGGCATCGAAGCGCTTGTCCATCTGCTCCAGGATGGTCTTGAGCAGCTCGCGCTGGTGCTTGAGTTCTTCTTCGACGCGCAGTATTCGCTCGCGCAGCTCGATCTCGTAGACCGCTGGCGGTTTGCCCAAGGATTGCTCAGCGAGCCATTCGCCCAGGTGGTCCTTGATGAATGCGATGTCTTCTGCGGCAAGATTCACAGTATCGGTGGATGCAGGGGAGATGCGACCAAGTATACCCTTCGCTTCACCGCGATGGGGAATGAGGTCTTTTCGCTACCGAGGGAGCGCCCGTAGCTTGCTTTTCGATCAGTGGGAATCTTTTTTTCTCGCCCGCGGGTGGGCCTGGTCATAGACCTGGGCCAGGTGTTGGAAATCCAGGTGGGTGTAGATCTGGGTGGTGCCTATATCCGAGTGGCCCAGGAGCTCTTGTACCGCGCGCAGGTCTCCGGAGGACTCTAGCAGGTGGCTTGCGAACGAGTGGCGCAACAGGTGGGGGTGGAGATTGCGCGTGGCCCCCCGCGCCAGGGCCCAGTGCTGCAATCGCTGTTGCACCGTGCGCGGATGGATGCGATTGCCGCGCCGGCTGACGAACAGGGCCTTCTGGTCCGTTGCCGCGTAGTTGCCTCGCACCTTCAGCCAGCGGCCGATGGCCTTGAGGGCCTGGTTTCCCACGGGCACCCGCCTGGTCTTTGCCCCCTTACCTATGACCTCCAGGGTAGCATCGTCCCCATCGATGTCCCCGATATCGATGGCGACCAGCTCTGCCAGCCGTAGCCCGGAAGAGTAGAAGAGCTCGATCATGGCCGTGTCCCGCAGCGTCAAGGGCTCGGCATCCGGTTGGTCGAGCAGGCTACAGAGTTGATCCGCGTCCAGGGTAGTGGGCAGCTTACGGGCCGCCTTGGGGGCACGCACCCCCTGGGCCGGGTTCCGGTCCACTACCCCTTCCCGCAACAGATAGCGATAGAAGCTACGTAGGGCAGCCAGCTCTCTTTGCAGCATCTTTCCGGAGACGCCGCCGCGGTGGCGCCAGGCGACGTAGCTGCGGACCGTCTGTTGGTCGAGCCGCTTCCAGGGGTCTGTCCTTGCGCCCCGGAGCCAATCGCGAAAGCGCGTGAGGTCGCGGCGGTAGCTGCTCAGGGTGTGGTCGGATAGCTGACGCTCGTGGGCCAGGTGTTGTAAGAAGGCTGCGAGCAAGTCTTCAAGCCCAGGCTCAGCGATCGATTCAGCCATCGATTCGGTGCAAGGTGCGTAATTTTTGGCTGACGATTTCTCCCAAACGGTCGAGGAGGTCGGTGCCCATGTCCGTGCCGAAACGCCCGCGATCATGGCTGCCGATGGCCAAGACACCGGAACGGCCGTCCATGCGTATCGGGATGAGGGCGGCCGAGCCGATGGCCCCGCCTTGCTCGCCGAAGAGAATGCCGTTGTGCTCAGGGTCCAGGGGGCCGCATAGGGAGCGCTCCCGGTCGAGGAATTGAATGAAGGCTGCGACCTTCGGGTCCGAATCGGCGGCGTCGGATTCCAGGGGAAACAGCTTTAGGGTCACGGCCTCGGTGTCGAACTGCCGACACAGGGCCTCGCGCAGTACTGCTTCTACCTGCTCCGGGTCTTGAGCGGCGATAAGCCGCAGGGACAGGTCGTGAAGCCGTACGGACAGGGCCTCGAAATTCCGGGCCCGCGCAATCAGCTGGACAAGCCGCCGTCGCTCGGTCCGGAGCTGACCGCGCAATACCCCTACCTGGTGTTCGATCAGGGATACGGCCTGCCCGGCCGCATGGGGCACCCGCAGCCCGGCCACCAGGTCCGGATGGCGCTCGAAGAACTCCGGGTGTGCCGCAAGGTACTCGGCGACCGCATCCTCGGCGATGATCTCCGCAGGACCGCGGTCCTCCTCCACCCGCCGGGTAGTCATGGCTCGAATTCCCCCTCAAAGACGCTCACGGCCGGTCCCGTCATCCAGATGGTCCCGGATTCATCCGGCCACTCTATCACCAATTCTCCGCCCGGCAGGTCCACCCGCACCCGCTCGGCAAGCAGTCCCCAACGGCGTCCCACCGCGACCGCGGCGCAGGCACCCGTGCCGCAGGCCAGGGTCTCACCCACACCTCGTTCATAAACACGCAGTCGGATATTGCCCGCATCCAGGACCTGCATGAACCCGGCATTCACCCGCCGCGGGAAACGCGCATGGCTTTCTATCAGGGCACCGAGCGTCGGGACTGGGGTGGCCGCGAGGTCCTCGACCCGGAGCACCGCATGGGGATTGCCCATGGAGACCGCGCCGATGTCCAGCGTCCCACCCTCGACCTCCAGCGGGTAATGTTCGGCAGCGGCGTCCGCGACAAAGGGGATACGCTCGGGCTCGAACCTGGGCACGCCCATGTCCACCCGCACCAGGCCATCTTCCTTCAGATAGAGCCTAATGTCCCCGGCCGCTGTGCCTACACAGAGCACGCGCTTGGCGGTGAGGCCCTTGTCGGTGACGAAACGGGCCAAGCAGCGGGCGCCGTTGCCGCACTGCTCCACCTCCGAACCGTCGGCGTTGAAGATCCGGTAGTAGAAGTCCATGGCTGGGCTGCGGGGTTGCTCTACCAGCAGGATCTGATCGCAGCCGACGCCGAAGTGCCGGTCCGCCAGCCGGCGGCAAAGCTCGGGTGTCGGCATGACCCTCTGGCGAAGGGCATCGAAGACGACGAAGTCGTTGCCTAATCCGTGCATTTTAGTGAAACGCAAACCCATTTCCTGAAATGAACCTGCAAATCGGCATATAAGAAACTGAAATCGTTTACTCCTTGAAAGAATTTTATACGCACTCACCCTGGGTGGACAAGGCGAAAGGTTGACAATCTGTGACAGCCTCTTAGAGAATATTTAGTTTGCTTGTATAGCATAGAATATCCGAAGGAGCCTTCAGTTTGGCCAATTCATCCCAAGCCCGAAAGCGTGCCCGCCAGGCGGAGCAGCGCCGTCGGCATAACGCGTCTTTTCGCAGTGCGATGCGCACCGCTATAAAGAAGGTCGTCAGGCCCATCCAGGCAGGCGACAAGCAGGCCGCGGCAGATGCCTTCAAGGCGGCCGTTCCGGTCATCGACAGTGCGGTTAGCAAGGGGCTCATCCACCGTAACAAGGCGGCCCGGCACAAGCGGCGGTTCAACGCCGATATCAAGGCCATGCCCTGATGGAAAAGCCGGCTTCCACGCCGGTTTTTCTTTGCTGTGAGGCGGTGGACACCCTGCGTGCAGGCCACGCGGGGGATAATGTGGGCGTAGGTTGCGTTAAGACACCGGTACTGATCGAGCAGACGATCAGCGGGCCTTGGTGCGTCGAACGCAACACGTCAAACCCTGTCCCGACGCAGGAGGGATCTTTTCCCTCCCGACAACACCAAATAATTCAGAATTGGGTAGTGGTAAATCTTTAACTGGCAGAGGGTAGGTTAGACCGCTATGCGGGTCGGCGGACTTGGACTATCAACCACTCTATCAGTTAGAAATTTACCACTATCCAGAATTGCTTTTAACCAGACAGCTTTTGAATCCATGACTGCTGAAAGCACCTTCCCCACCGGTTATCCCCTAACCCGCATGCGTCGCATGCGCCGCGATGACTTCTCCCGCCGGTTGATGCGGGAGACACATTTGACACCGGATGATCTGATCTACCCGGTATTCGTCCTGGAGGGGACCAACCGGCGGGAGCCCGTAGTCTCCATGCCAGGGGTGGAGCGGCTGAGCATCGACCTGCTGGTGGAAGAGGCCCGGGAGCTCCAGACCCTGGGCATCCCGGCCATGGCGCTGTTTCCCGTCACCCCGGCGGCGGCCAAATCCGAGGATGCCCGTGAGGCCTACAATCCCGACGGACTGGCCCAGCGGGCCGTGCGGGCCCTGAAGGAGGCCTTGCCGGACCTGGGTGTGATCACGGACGTGGCTTTGGACCCCTTTACCACCCACGGCCAGGACGGTCTCATCGACGAGACCGGCTATGTCCTGAATGATGAGACGGTGGAGGTACTCATCCGCCAAGCCCTGTCCCACGCCGAGGCTGGGGCGGACGTGGTTGCGCCCTCGGACATGATGGACGGGCGCATCGGCGCCATCCGTGTGGCTCTGGAGGCAGCGGGCAGAATCCACACGCGCATCCTGGCCTATTCGGCCAAGTACGCCTCCGGCTTCTATGGCCCTTTCCGCGCTGCCGTGGGCTCCGCCGCCAGCCTGGGCAGTGGCAACAAATACAGCTACCAGATGGATCCGGCCAACGGCGATGAGGCTATGCGTGAGGTGGCCCTGGATCTGCGCGAAGGGGCCGACATGGTCATGATCAAGCCCGGCATGCCTTATCTGGACCTGGTCCGACGCGTCAAGGACCGCTTCGGGGCCCCGACCTTTGTGTACCAGGTCAGCGGCGAGTACGCCATGCTCAAGGCCGCGAGCCGGAACGGCTGGTTGGAAGAACAGGCCGTCGTCCTCGAGGCCCTGATCTGTATCAAACGTGCCGGGGCGGACGCTATCCTGACTTACTACGCGAAGGATGTTGCCCGCTGGCTTTAGGTCCTGTTGACAGTTAACCCTAACCGACGGTTTCCATATATTAAGAGGCTGTCTGGTTAAAATGGATCCGAGCGTCGGGTTGCGTTACACCGCGTTCGGCGCCGTGCCGGTCCGGGCGCGGTCCTGGGTTATTTGGCGTTGGTTGTGGGAAAAGATCCCTCCTGCGTCGGGACCAGTCCGGCGTGTTGGGTTACGGCGCGTTCAGCCCTGTCACTGGGCTTCGGGATCGAACCGCGCGCCTAACCCAACCTACGCTTAACGCGAGGCCGCGCGGGCCGGCAGCGCGGGGGTAATCCGGGTGTAGGTTGTGTTGAGACGCCGGTACGGACCTGGCCGTCGATCAACGAGCCGTTGGGCGTCGCAACGCAACCCGTCAAACCCTGTCCCGACGCAGGAGGGATCTTTCCCCCCAAACCGCGCCGAATCATTCAGGATTGCTTTTAACCAGACAGCTTCTAAATGGTCGCAACATCCGAGCGGTCCGCACAGCGGACCCTACAGTCAATCAAAGGTTAGTGTAGGGTCCGCTGTGCGGACCTTTCTAAATGTCAACACGACCTAAAACACTACTTCACAGGAGATCCTTCCGTAATCCGAATGGCCATCACTGACGCTTTCCACTCGCTGCGTGCATCGGTCCTCGAGCGGCGTTCATCGCTCGACGGTTTTCTCGAACATGGGCGCGCGCTTCTCCTTTCCTGTCTACCGAACAAGCTGCGGCGTCTTCTGGCGCGTCGGGAACAGCGCCTGATCGTCGTGCCGATGGGCACGCAGGCGCAGGTGTTCGAGTCCCAGGATGGCGAAGAAGTGGCGGTGGGTGAGCTGAAGCTGAATCCGCAGGCTCCCGGCTCCTCGCTGGCGATGCTCGACGCTCCGCAGGGTGAGCCGGAGGTGGGTTTGCAGACCTCCGGTTTCTTGCCGGCAGTACTCGACGCCACGAAAGGTAGGCGTCGCAGGACATTCGTTCGGCTCCTGGAAGGCCGGGTTCTGAGGCGCCGGGTCATGTTCCCCGCCCAGGTACGGGACAATCTGGTGCGGGTCCTGGAGTATGAGATGGATCGCCTTTCGCCGTTTCGGTCCGAGCAGGTCTATTTCGATTTTCGCACCCTGGAAGGCCCGGCGCCGGGCGGCAGGGTAAAGGTCGAGTTGGCCATCTGCCTGCGCGATCAGGTGCAGGATTGGTTGCGGCATTTGCATGACCGGAGGGCGCCGGTGGAGCGGATAAGCTGGGAAGGCGCGTGGCCGCAGGCAAACCTGTTGCCGGTCCGGGAACGCCCTCGGCGCAGCATATGGCCCTTGAGCATGAACACGCTGCTCCTGTTGCTGGTGTTATTGTTGGGCGTGGCGGTTTTGGGGACCCCCATCTGGCAGCTGCAGCGGACCCGGGACGAGCGCATGGAGCAGTTGGCGGACCTCAAGGTGCGGACCGAACAGGTACACGCGGCACGCACCGATCTCGAACGGGGTCGGCAGGGGAGTGTGGCGGTCTTGCAGCGCAAGCGGGAGCTGCCGCGGATGATTGACCTGATGCTAGAGCTCACGGACCGCCTCCCGGACCATACCTGGGTACAGAATCTGGACTACCAGGGTGGGGAGATACAGATTCGCGGTGAGTCGGAACAGGCCACGGCCCTGATCAACCTGCTCGATCAGGCCCCCGGCATCACCGGGGTTAGGTTCCGCTCGCCCGTCGTCCAGGTAAAGAACAGCAATTGGGAACGCTTCCACATTTCCATGCAGTACGGGCGCCCGCAGGACTCATGAGCGAACGCACCGATCACAAGGGGATCTGCGTCCTCGCCTGGCTGGGGGTGTTGGCTATTCCCGTCGGGCTCGTCTTCGCAATCGGTTGGCCTTGGTTGGAGCGAGTGAAGGCATTGGAGCGGGAGATCGCGTCCCTTGACGAACGGATAGTCCGCCATCAGGGGTTGCTGCGGACACTGCCCGGGTTGCAGGCCGAGCTCAAGCAGGTGAGCGACAACAAAGATGTGAAGAATTTTTACTTCGATGCCAAGACCTCAGCGCTGGCCGGTGCCGAGCTGCAGCGTCAGGTGAAGAAGATGGTCACCTCCGCCGGTGGCCAAGTCATGAGCACACAACGCTTGCCGTCCCCTAAGGACGAGCAGCCACCCAGGGTGCGTGTGCGAACCCAGATTCAAGGCATGACCGACGCTCTCCTGGATGTGCTCTACCAGATCGAGCAGGCACGTCCGTTTCTCTTTGTAGAAAAGCTTTCCGTGCGTGCCCCCCCGAGGCAGCGTCGCCCGCAGCGCCGAGGCACCCGGCAGGGACTGCTGACCGTGCGCCTGGATGTCTTCGGATATACCTTGGGGGTGACACCTTGAAGACCTGGGTTGGCCTGCTCGCCCTTGCCTTGGCGCTGGTGCTGGTGTGGCAGTGGCACGACTGGCCCCCTGCGGCACCTGGACTCAGCGGAGCACCACCAGCGTCCCCCACTACTCAGGTGCCCTCACAGACGGCTGAGAATCCGCTCGATCGGTTGTCCCTACTCGAGGACAAAGAGAAGTACGCGCCTATCGCGGAACGGCCCTTGTTCCTGGTAGACCGCCGACCGCCCGCGGAGGCGCCGAATAAAGAGGGTAAGGTGAAACTAGAGCCGCCCTCGAACCTCGCACGCCTCAACCTGAGCACCATCCTGATTACGCCGTCGGAGTCATTCGCCTTGGTTTGGGACCCGGGGCAGAAGGCGTCGGTCCGGCTGCGGCTCGGCGACGAGCTGGAAGGTTGGTCCGTCCGGGAGATCCTCTCGGACCGTGTTCAGTTGGAGCGACAAGGGGAACAGAATACGTTAGTATTGCGTGACTACAAGAACCTGCCCCCCCCAAAGAGAAGACCGACAGCACCCAAACTGGCACAACCACCGCCTCCAACCGCGGATAAAGGCGCGTTGCAGGCGCGCAGCCCGAAAGGCCGACCCGAAAACCGCCCGCCGGGAACCGCTAAGGCGCCCCCCAACCGCCCGCCCGCTCGGTAAGCCCGTAAGCACGCGGCAGGGTAGGATGACCTTTATCATCGCTTTGAATGCTTAAGTCTAGGAGTAGTGGCTTGCGGCGATCGCTGATCTGTGTCCTCGGTGTCCTGCTCGTCATGCTGAGTGCGTGCGAGCGCTCCCATTGGGACCCTACGGTCAAAGTCGGCGACCCCAAAGGGCACATCATCGGCAAGCAGGGCCCGCTCCGCGGGAGGGACACCAGGACCTACCCCGTCGGAGAACGGGGGGTGGATCTGGGGTCCGGCACCACCGCTCCGGCCCCGCAGGATTCCATCGAATCGGGCACCGGGACCTTCGTGCGCAAGATCACGCCGCCCGCGGCGGATACTGCCCCCGGTGACGTCACGCTGAACTTCGACGGCACCGATATCCGGGAGGTGGTCAAGGTCATCCTCGGCGATCTATTGCAGGTGAATTATGTGCTGGACCCGAACGTGCAGGGGGCGGCTTCTCTACAGACCGGGCGTCCCCTGCAACGCAAGCACCTGATTCCCACCCTCGAGACCCTGTTACGGATGAACAATGCCGCCCTCGTCAACCGGGGCGGCACTTACGAGGTCGTACCCCTGACCGCCGTCCAGGGGCGGGTGATCCCGCAGCTGGGCGAGTCCTCCCAGGCGTTGCCGGTGGGCTACAGCGTCCAAGTCGTGCCCCTGCACTACATCGGGGCCGAGGAGATGAGCAGGATCCTCCAGCCCCTGGCCCCGGAGGGCAGCATCATCCGCATCGACAACCTACGCAACCTGCTGGTCCTGGCGGGGACCAGTCCGGAGATCGGCAACCTGTTGGATACCATCCAGGTCTTCGACGTGGACTGGATGTCCGGCCTTTCGGTCGGCTTTTTCACCCTCGACTATGCCACAGCCGGGGATGTGGTCACCCAACTCAACAATCTCCTCGCCGATGAGAGCGGGAATCCCTTCAAGGGACTCTTCCATTTCGTACCCGTGGATAGCGCCAACAGTATTCTGGTGGTCTCGCCCCAGGAGAAGTACCTCAAGCAGGCCCAGAACTGGATCGAACGCCTCGACCTGGCCGAGGCGGCGGGGGGCGGCGAGGAGCGTCTGTTCGTCTACCGGGTCAAGCACGGCGACGCGGAGGAGCTGGCCGACATCCTGACCAAGTTGTTCGCTTCCGACCATAAGGACGGTCGCTCCGTCGGCGGCGTCGCCCCGGGTCTGCGCCGGACCTCCATCGCATCCGATAAGGGTAAGGACGATAAGGGTAAAAAGGGGGAGAGTGGCACCCAACGCCGGGCCAGTCCTAAGCGCACCGTCGCCGGCAACATTGAGCTCTCTTCCAAAGTCAGCATCGTCGCCGACAGCGTCAACAACTCGTTGCTGATCAGATCCAACCCGCGCGACTACAAGAAGATCGTCGACGCCCTCAAGCAGCTCGACCTGGTACCCCTGCAAGTCTTGGTCGAGGCCACCATCCTCGAGATTACCTTGTCCGGAAACCTGAAGTACGGAGTCCAATGGCAGTTTCGCGGAAGCCCGGGAGGCGGCTACAGTTTCGACTTCTCGCTCGATGGCCAGCATGATAACCAAAGCCAGTCGGGCATCGGCCCATCCTTTCCCGGCTTCAACTGGACCACGGTCCTGCGACCGGAAACCATTCGTTCGACCCTGAACGCGCTAGCCGGCGAAGGCTTGGTCAATGTGCTCTCCTCGCCGTCGGTGATGGTCCTGGACAACCAGACCGCCGAGATCCAGGTCGGAAAGGAGGTCCCCGTGGCGACCTCCCAACAGCAGGGCACCTCCCAGACGGATCGGATCATCAACCAGATCCAGTACCGCAGCACGGGCGTTCAGCTTTCGGTCACGCCACGGGTGACACCGGGCGGTCTGGTGCAGATGGAGATCAAGCAGGAAGTCAGCACCGTCGCCCAAACCGACAGCTCGGCCCTCGACTCCCCGACCTTCCAGACCCGCAAGATCACCAGCAACGTGGCGGTGCGCTCGAATCAGGCCGTCGTGCTCGGCGGACTCATCGAGGATAAGCGCGAGGAGAGCAATCAGGGCGTCCCCGGTCTCTACAACCTCCCGATCATCGGTCCCTTGTTCGGCGAACGCTCCAGAAAGGCGGATCGCACCGAGCTCGTGGTGGTGTTGACGCCGCGGGTGATCGCCAGCGATGCGGACCTCAAAGCGATCACCGATGACTTCCGCAGCAGGCTCAAGGGATTGGAGTATCGATTCTGAAGGTTTCGGTTGTCGGGAGCTAGACAGGTGCTCTCAATTACCGATGACATTGAGCGCGCGGATCATCACGGAAAAATTAGCCGCAAATCAACGCAAATGGACGCAAATAAACGTAATTAGAACCGTAGGGCGGGAAAGCGCAGCATCCCGCCTCCATGTTCTTTTTCCACCTTTTCCCTGCGAAAGCAAAAACCATGACGCTTTTGGCGGTCCGCCGGATGCTTTCGTTAGGACTATGCTATTAAAATACCGATCAATATCGAAAAAACTTTCTCCAAATCTCCCGGAATTGTAAAACTGTTAATATCCTTTGTAATATGTTGTTGTTTTCTTTCAAGAACGCCAAATCTCCAAACATCACCTATAGTGATAGCACCATACAATCTATCACTCTCATTACTTTCTTCATACTTGTCTAAAGCTATTAACTCTGCTGATAGCTGATTAAATCCTTTATCTAAGTCGCCTTTTTTTGCTTCAATCACGATCAATTCTCGTTTTAGCCGTATTAAGTAATCTAATGAACCACTTAATCTGCTATCGATTTCTATTGCATATTCCACGTTTATTTTTGATTCCGTATTTCTAGCAATCTCTACTAAAATCGGTGCTATTAAAAAATCTCTCTTAGCAATTTCAGAATTTATAGTGATTTTTGGAAGAATAGTATAAAAAGTATCTTGAAGTTTTCTGATATCATTATGCTCGTAATCATCAGACTGCGGAAGATTCACTACTTCATGAGAAAAAGAATATCCTAATTCTTCAACTATTTCCTCGGTAGGATTGTTCAACTCAAAATAATCGCTGAACGTGTATTTTTTTCCTTCTATTAAGATTGATTTTTTCATTTACAATCTCTGCTATTTGTGATTTCGCCTAACGGCTTGGCTCACTCGAAGCCACGGAAGAGGCGTTGGTGCACCTCGGACCAACGGTTTGGCGCTTAACAGGTAGTATGAGCTCAGGGGAATGCTAGCTCAGTAAGAAGATCAGGTCAAAAAAATGGGTGTCCTTTTGCTTCTCCTTTTGTTTCAGCGTAAATCTTCAGTTGCAGGATCTCGATCAGGAACGTTAGCCAGAATTTGTTCAACTTTGCCGATGTCCGCGCGTTTTGCACGTGCTTGAATGTATTCTTCTGTCAACAATGCGGAAATTTTTTCAGAAACAGCTGAAGAGATTAATTGATTGATCGAAACACCTTCTTGCTTCGCAATTTCACGAATATGACGATGAATTGACTCCGGAAGTCTCAGACTCAATGCTCCCATTTTATTTCCTCCAGTAATTTCTGGGGTGAGATGATGTGAACACAAAATTTTTCTACACCCTTAAAATCAGCGCGATTGAACGTAGTGATGGTGTTGACACCTGATGCAAGAGCCAACTCCAACACATGGTCATCTTTGGGATCGGGCAAAAATGGTCTCCACAAATAATGGATTTTATGAAGTGAACACAACGCACATAAAACATCCAGCAATGCATCAATATCTGAATGCTTAATACCGAGTTTTCGACTATTTCGTTTCAAAACATCCTCATATTCAAATAACAAAGTTACTGACATTACCGGATGAATATCTTTGGACAATACTGCTTTCAAAACCTGATGCGATGCACCGCGGTTCGAATACAACGCTGAATAGAGAATATTTGTGTCAAGTACCGTACGAATTTTTGCCACCTCACTACGTCAGTTGCAGCGCATTAACAGGTAGTGCTTAAGACGCTGTCCAAAAAATCAAGGTGCCTTGGTCTTAACTGCCTGCCGAAGGATTCAGCCGCAAATGAACGCGAATGAACGCAAATGAAGATCACGGCTTAAATTTGCGTCTATTTGCGTTATTTGCGGCAAAAATAAGGGGCTTAAGGAACCTGAAGCGAATCGATGGTTTGGTACGAAACGACCGAAAGTTACAGTTTTCCAACTGAAAACCAATAAAATCAGTGTATTAGTTTCTAGACAGCCTCTAAGGTTTAGATGGAAACATCGCCATCGGCCGCATGTTGGGCATGCACCGCACCGTATCCCCTCTCCATCAATGGTACGAATCGCGCGAATCCACGCGAATACTTGGCTCGTTCCCACGTGGAACATGGGAGCCGGAGAGGCTGGTTTGTGGGGATACTTCAGGCCACTACCTTTATTCTTTTCCTGTCCCTTGACGACCGCGCCGCGGGATGCGGAGGCGAATGCTGTCTGCGCCGTCCTCGCGGCTCATGGCGCTCAGGATAGCGTCCGGGGGTACCGACAACCGCTGGTTCGTAGTGCCGGACGAGTAGCTAAAGCTGCGCATGGATCCGCGCCCATCGTCAAGGCTGTCTTTCCGTGTCTGCTGGGCGGAGTGGGTTCGGCTGAGGAGTAGCCAATGTCCTTGGGTGCGGACCTGGACCGCTTCGGGCCCCATCCCCTCGAGCGCGATGGTGAGCATGTAGGCATCATCCGATGTGGCGCGGGAGATCCGGAATCCCGCCGGCCTTCCGAAGTCCCGTCCGCCGGAGTCGGGGTGTCCCCAAGGAGGATAGAATCGTGACCCGTAACCGGGGTCGGCGGGTGTAGGAGATAAGGCATTCTGGGGGGTATCCCTGTAAGGGGCGGGTGCCTCAGGTCCGTAGTGGGGGGGCCATCCACCGGCATATCCGCTGCTCTGACCGGTCGGTGGCAGAAGACCGGGTCTATAGCTCCCAGCCCCAGTCCCTGGGGGCGGTTCCGGATATCCGTCCCGGTAGCCGGGACCATAAGGGCCATAACCGTAGGATGTCCAGGCCATGACCGAGGGGGCCAGGCCGATACCCAGCGCTGCAATCAGAAGCCAAGTTGGCCGGATGTTTCTCCACATCGAAGCGCACCTCGCTTTTTACAAGACCCCTGAAGGATTCCTCTGCGACAGATAGCCCCGTCACCCCGGAACGGAAAGAACCCGCCAAGTGGCGGGCCGTTTCGCGTTCGATGGACCAAACAGGCTCTTAGGTTCCCACCTTCCCCATCACACTGAAGCTCTTGACGAAGGGACCGGCCATGCGGGGATCCTTTATCATGCTCTTGTAGTCACCGACCTTGAACTTGAGCTTGCCGGTGGTATAGGCCATGCCCAGGCCCCCCATCCCGACCCCCTTTTCGATCCACTTGTCCCAGTTTTCCTTCTCGGCGCGCAAGTCCCAATTCATCTCACCGCCGCTCCAGCCACCGGCGCTTGTGCACTCGCCTTTCTCCACCTTCAGGAAACCGCGAGGATCGTCTTCGTCTTTGAAGCCGTAGCAGATGACGGAGTCGAAGCCGATGTCGGCGAGCTTGTCCTTGATTTCGGACTCGGCGTTCCAGGCGTCCTTGAATTTCTTCATCCACTCATCGGAAAAAAGTTCAGCCATTGTCGTTGGTCCTCCAAGAGATCTTCTAGGATGGCCGCCGCTCAAGGCGAGGCGCAGCGGCGAGTAGGCGATTCAGATTCTGATGGCGAGTCCCCGCCTCAGGTACTCGATTCTAACACGATCACCCATACTCCAACCTGATGTCCGCCGGTGCCAAGCGTTCCGCTTCCTGTTCCAGCTCCAAGCGGGTCTGCGGGTGATGGGACAGCCAGCCCTCGGGAAAGGTGAGCCTGAGTCGTTCGCCGTCCGGATTGAGCATGGGGCAAGGCTTGGTGGTTGGGGAACGTCCGCGGTGCAGCAAGACCGCCAGGCGGAGGATGATGCACAGGTGGCGTGAGCTGTCACGCACCGGCATGGGCAGGGCGAGAAATTCCTGACTCGGGAATTTGCGGCGATGGCCGAGCACCAGGGCCGCCAGGACATTTTGTTCCTGCCGGGTAAAGCCGGACAGGTCCGCATTGCGCAGCAGGTAAGCGCCATGTCTTTGGTATTGGCTATGGCCGATCATGAGTCCGACCTCGTGCAGACGGGCCGCCCAGCCCAACATGCTCAGATGATCGGGGCTCGTGAGTCCCCAGGGTTGGGCGACCTGACCGTAGAATGCGATCGCAGTGGTCTTGATGCGATCGGCGTGCTCCTCGTCCACGCCGAACCGTTGGCACAGGTTGCTCACGGTGCGTTGACGTACGTCCTCATGTCGAATCCGCCCCATCATCTCGTAGATGAGGCCCTCGCGCAGGGCCTCCTGCGAGATTTGCATGTGCTCGATACCCAGGGTCGTGAACACAGCGCGCAGCACGGCCACACCGCCGGCGAACACCGGCTTGCGCTGTTCGGACAGGCCATCGAGATCGATAGCACCGGATTTGCCGAATCCGATCAGGGCGTCCCGTAACCGGTCCAGGGACCCCACGGAGATGCCGTCCATAGACCAGCCCTGGGCCTCCACCACCCTGGCGATCGCCCTGATGGTGCCGGAGCTGCCTACCGCCTGTTTCCAGTCGGCACGGCGGAAGCGTTCCCGCACCGGGCGGATTTCCAGGGCCCCCGCGAGCTCGGCCTGATCCATCTGTTTGGCGGATAGCCGGCCGTCGGGAAACCGTTCCCGCGACATGCTCACACACCCCATTTGCAGGCTCTCGCGCAACCGTGGGGTAACGCCTTCCCCGACGATCAGCTCGGTGCTGCCGCCGCCGATATCCACCACCAGCCGCCGTTCGTCGCCGGCGGCCAGACCATTGGCTACGCCCAGGTAGATCAGCCGCGCCTCCTCGCGCCCGGCGATCACGTCGATCGCATGCCCTAGTGCCTGCTCCGCCCGTTCGAGAAAGCCGAACGCGGGATCTACCTGGCGCAGGGTGTTGGTGCCCACGGCGCGAACGCTGTCCGGCGGCATTCCCCGCAGGCGCTGGCCGAAACGTTCCAAACAGGTAAAGGCCCGATCGACCACCGCAGGCAACAGCTGTTTGTCGTCCGTGAGCCCCTCGCCCAAGCGCACCATCTCCTTGAGGCGGTCGATGACCTGGAGGTCGCCGTCGGCGATGCGGGCGACGATCATGTGAAAACTGTTGGAGCCCAGATCGACGGCCGCCACCGGGTCCGGTGGGGATGCTTCCGCACTGGGGGGGGACCACGAAGCCATAAACTGTTCCCGCTTCAGAAGGTCCCGGCATAGTACCAAAATCGGCCCTCATCCATCGCCTTTGCCACAGGGTTCCCAGGGCTACCGAATGATAATTATGCTGAAACATAACCTTGGGTAATGGTTCAGAGCCCCCCCTGTGGTTGCTATCCTTGTCCGTGGACTGAAATGCCCTACAGGGCCTTTCCGATCAGAATTACAAGGAGTACACTTTTGCCCGTATATCCCATTGATAAATTTGAATGAATTCACAGACCAGTGTGGGAGCTCCTCTTGCAATATCCTGAATCCGTGAGGTAAAAGTTAGAATTAAATATAACCCTATGATTTTACTGGATATATAGAGATTGGCAGTTTCACCTAGGGGGTGAAGTGACCAATTTCTAAATCTTGAGTGAAATCATATGGTTAGTTCCAATCTCGGATTTTACCTCACGGATTCAGGAATATGACAAACAAAAATTCTTTCCACAAGACAGCTCCCTCACTGCGGTATCGAAAAATTTCCGAGAAGCACTTCCTGATGTCTCTTTCTCAATAGAGGAGTTATGGCCATGACCCATCATCACGTCCACCACGGTAGCACAGGGGCCGATGCCGGCACACCACACGGAAACACCGTCCACGGGGGTTCCCATGCCCTGACGGCGGTTATGAAACGGGCCCCTCGATCCTGGGGAGTAATCTTGGGATTTCTGCTTGCAATCGCCAATCCAACCCCCAGCCTGGCCAACCAAGGGGACCTGATCGTGACGGGAGAGGGTACCGGAAGTGGTACAGTTACAGGTGATACAGTTGCAACAGATGGTACAGTTACAAAGGGGGTCATCGACTGCACGATCACGGAAGGCGTCTCCGACGCCTCCGGTACAACTTGCAAGTTGATCGACGTCACCAAAGTTGTGAGGCTGACTGCCAAGGAGGCACCGGGTAGTACGTTCACCGGCTGGAAGGATGAGGAGTGTGGCCCGCCAGGAGCAAAGGATGCTATGCAGAATCCGTGTGAGCTGCTTAGGGGTGTGTTTGATTTTGGAGATGTCACGGCTGTTGCCTCGTTCAAGTTGGAAACAACAACAACAACAACAACAACAACGACAGCGCATAGGTTGACGGTACAAGGCAGCGGAAGCGGAGATGGTAGGGTCTCAGGGAACGGGATCAGCTGTGCGATCAAGGCAGGTGTCGCCTCCGCCTCCGATACCTGCAGGATGAGCTTCGATGAGGGGACTTCCGTGTCGCTGACTGCCGAGGCAGACTCGGGTCATAAATTCACTGGTTGGACGGGTGGTGCTTGTAACCGTATGACGAATCCGTTGTGCGAGTTCACCATTGATAGTACGAAGACCGTCACTGCCAGGTTTAGTGTTGCGTGCCCGGCTGTCAACGACATCGAATGTGATGAGACGGCCAAGGATTGGACGCATAAATTCTACAGAAGCTATTACGGTCGCTGTGCCGAGTGCGGGGGATTCAAGTACTGGTGCAAAAAGATCGAGGAGGCGATAAGCCAGGTTCCGGAGGGGAGGGAATCGGATCTCACGCGGATCGTTACGGCCTTCGTGACCTCCCAGGAATTCACCGATAAGTACGGCGATATGAGCGACGAGGAGTTGATCAAAGCTCTCTATCGCCAAATGTTCAGTCGCGACGCGGAGCCGGGTGGACTGAACTTTTACCGTGGACGCATGGAGACCTACCGTCAGGAATGGCGCGACGCCCATGGCGGAGATGAGAAGGGGGCGACCGAATATGCCTGGTCTCGGATTGTCCTCGACATCCTGAACGGTATCCAAGGAGACGATCTAGACGTACTGGACGTCAAGATAAGCGCCTGTGTGCAGGATTGAAGCCGGAGCCGGAGTATCCGGGCCTTCCGGAACCCTCCCTTCCGGTGAGGTCTGCCTCCGGTGGAGGGTGTCGCAACAGCCCGTAGGATGTGGTGAGCGCCTACCCGCCCCAAGGACGGGGCGGGTAGGCCGCGAACCGCATCCTTGGAGCGTGCCGTGACTGCCCTGGTGTGGGACAGGCCGCCATCCATCGATGCGGTTCGGCCATCCCTGGCCTCACCGCATCCTACGCGAGCTGGCGACTGCATCTCGCCCATCTCTTATCCCTCCCGTGCTTTCTGTGCCTCGCCGGTGATGGCGATGCCGGCGGCGCGGAACTCCTGGTGGATGCTTTGATGCAGCCTGCTGATGACCGCGAGCCGATGCTCCGGAGAGTCCAGATAGCAGCGCAGGACCAGGGTGAGGGCGTTGCCTCCGAAGCCCTCGAAGGTGATGAGCGGCTTTGGGTCCATGAGGATCTGTTCGTTCTCCTCGACGACCGCTCGTAAGCGATCCAAGGCTTGTGGGATATCGGCTGCATAATTCACCCCCACTGTGATGACGATGCGGTTCATCCGATCGGACAGGGTCCAGTTGGTCAGGTGCCCGGTGATCAACGCCTTGTTGGGAACCAACAATTCTTGTTGGTCCCAACTGCGCACGATGGTGGCGCGGATCCGGATCTGGGAGACGACGCCGGTGGTGTTCCCGATGGTGACGATATCACCCACCCGGACCGGCCGCTCGAACAGGATGATGAGCCCGCTGATAAAGTTGGCCACGATCTCCTGGAGGCCGAAACCGATGCCCACGCCGAGGGCGGCCACGAGCCACTGTATCTGGGACCAGGAGAGCCCGAAGGTACTGAAGATGATAGAGGCGGCGGCGATGACGATGATATAGCCGGTGAGGGTCTTGACCGTGTAGCGGATACCCGCGGAAATGGCGATGCGCTGCAGCAGGGCGATCTCCAGGAAGGCGGGCAGGTTCCTGACCGCCACCGCAGCGGTGATGGTGATGAGCAAGGTCAAACCGAGGTCGGCCAAGGTCACGGGGATCACGTGCTCCTGGCCGTCCAGGGTCCCGGTGTAGGTCCACAGCGAGATGTCTTCGAAGACCGCGAGGGCCGGTAGGACATCGGAGTAGATCCCCCACAGACCGACCACGGCGGCCACCAACACCAGGCTGTTGACCAGGGTTTGGGTCCGGGTGTCCAGGACCGCCAGATTCACCTCGGGCTCCGCGACCGGCGGGACCGGGCCCAGGTGCGGCGGATCGCCCTGGCGGGCCGTTTTGCCCGGTGCCGCGGGCCGCTCGCCGGCCGCGCTTAGGGTCAACCGCTGCCGACTCAAGGTTAGCCAGCGCACGCTGAGTTGTTGGATCACCGTAAGTCCGAGAATGAGCCAGAGCTCGGCCACCAGGGAACGCATGAGGGTGCCGGCCGTATGGACATAGCCAAGCAGAGTGAGTACCGCAAGGACCGGCGGCATGGCTACGATCAGCGGGTACCACAGCGGGCTCAAGCGGCTGATACAGCCCTTGGGATTGGCCGCGAGATAGGCACTCAGGACACCCCGTTTCGGGTGGCTCAGGAACATGATGAAAAGCGCGGTCCCCACCATGACGACGAGCAGGGCGATCTGTTCCAGGCTGTCAGAATAGGTCGCGTGCCAATAGCTATGCGTGGTGTGGACCACGAAGCCGACCGGAACCAGGAACCAGATCACCCAGTCGAAGTGACGCCTGATGGTCCGCAGGGCCCGGCGCGACCAGCCAAAGTGCCGATCCGCTACGCCACCCGGGATGCACAGTAGGCGGAAGGCCCGCAGCGAAAACAGGGCGAATGCTACCTCCAAGGCGCCGTGACCGATGGCCTTGGTGAACGGCGTCGCCTCCAACGAGGCATCGAGTCGCCAGCCCAGGAGGACCAGCAGGAGCGGCCACGGGGCGGCGAGCAGGAGGGTCGAGCCAAGCGCCTTGAGGGTCAATCTGGTCCGGTCGGTACTTACCCAGCGGAGGGGGTGGGCAGTGGCCAGGATGGCGGCGCGGATAGCCCGCGTTCGCCACCGCAGCAACAGCAGGCCCAAGAGCAGCAACCATAGCAGGGAGGGGCTGGTTACTTCCCGGACGAGCACCTGGGCGACTTGCAGCCAGTTGTCCGGCGAGAAGAACCAGGCGATGGCCCCAGGCAGGACCTTCAAAGTAGCCGGACTCACCGGCGGGGCGCTGCGGACCCACAGGAGGTGCGTGGCGAGATAGTCGTCGTAGTCGGCGATGGTCTCTATGAGCCGGCTGGAGGCATAATCCAAATCGCCCAAGGCACGCAGATAGGTATCGGTGGCGGCGATGACCTTAGTGAGCAGCGATGCGCGCACTTGTGCCAGTTCCCGGAGCTCGTCGCGCAGGTCCGATGGTAGCGGTCCCTCATGATCCATCGTCAGCGTGGCGACGAAGGTGTCCGGGTCGCGCAGGCGCAACACCTCCTCGTCGTAACGGATCTGCTTCAGCATGGCAGCGGCGATCGCTTGCTCCCGTTCCTTTGCTTCCCTGCGGTAGGGACGCTGGTCGGGCAGTTTCTGCCGCCGGTCGAAGAGGATCTGGCCGAGGGTCTGGGTTAGACCCCCTATCTCCAGTCGCCGGCGGGTGTTGCGCAGCTCATCGCCGAGGCGCTCGGTCTCCGCGACCACCTGGGCCTGCCGGGTATGAATCCCATCATGAGCCGCGATGAACTCGGACAGCTCACCGGTGAGCTGCGCGTTCCGTGCGGCCAGATCCTCCAGGAGGGGATGCTTCCCGGCGACCTCCCGTTGGGCGGCTTCCGCCGCAACGCGGGCCTGTTCGGCCTCCTGGTGACGGTGCCGATCGAGCTGTTCCTCGAGCTGATGTTGCCGGGTGCGGAGCAACGCCAGCTCGTGCGTGGAGACGTCCCTCCGGGCCTTCAACAGAGCCTCGCGCGCCGCGTGGCTCAAGAGGTCTTGGTCCAACATATGGAGCTCGGCGCGCAGCTCCCGGCGGCGCGCCTGCAAGGCCCAGCGGCGGGCCTCGGTGAGGAGCGGTGGTTCTTCCTGCGAGAGCGGTAGACCGTTTTCGGCGTCGAGCCGTTCGAGCTCGATTTTGGCCGCGGTGATACGGTCGCGCAGCTGGGCGGGACGCTGCGACCAGGTCGCGAGTTTCTGCTCCAGCTCACCGAGCTTGGCCTCCACCGCGGCGGTATCGGCCCGATACTTGGTAAGCCGCTGTTCGAGTTCCTTGACCGGGCGCCCTGCCGGCAGCGGTTCGATTGCAGGCTCAGGGGCCGAGGCCTCGAGTCGGCGACGAATCTCCTCGGTCTGCTCAGGTGCCGTTTCCAGGGCCTCCACAAAGGTGGCGGTCCTGGCCTGGTAGGTCTCGGCAGCCTCCAGGCTGCCTAGGGCCTTGCGGTATAGCTCGCTTAGTCTGGTTTTTGTGGCTTCGTTCAGGTCTGCGGCGGAGGCGATCTCCTTGCTCCTGCTCTCGATCATGTCCGGCGTGACCGCGGGGCTCGGCAGGTACCCGGGCTTGCCTGGGGCCGGGGAGTCCGCCTGCGGTGGCTGGGCTTGCAGCCCCCGGAAGGAAACTAGCAGGGAAACGAGCAACGCCAAGGCCAGGACCAACAGGGTACCCCCTGTGGTCGTTGATGCCTTACGGCGTCGCCTTCGATTCGGGTCGCCGGGGCGGGTTATCCGAGTCGTCGGGCCCGCGGGTGCACAGATCGGATAGCCTGGCCGGTAGGAGACATTACCGCGGGAACGCGTGTCGGCATGGGGAGCGGGCAGCCGGGATAACCGAATCCTTTTTTTCCGCAAATGAACGCGAATCGACGCAAATCGGCCACAATCGCTTGCCATCATTGACGATCCCTCATCCCGTCGCATCCATGCGTCCATTCGCGTCGATTCGCGGCTAACGCATCCGTGAAAGTCCTGCTCGCCTAGTATTATAGGCAGTCGAACGAGTCAAGTTTTGTGTGCACTGCACAAAAAACTCATGCCTCGTCAGTTGTGTGATTTGAACCTCAGAGACACAAAGCGTTCCCGAGCATCCATTATGTCTTAGAGGCTGTCTAAAGACTAACTCATTGATTTTAAACCTGCATCCCGATCACCACAGCAGAGGGATGGGATTCGGGCCCGGCGGATTTTCGGCAGCCGAGGACGGTGAGGACGTGGTCATGCCGGGCGGTTGCGGCTTGGTATCCCTGGAGGTGATCTGCCGGGTCATCTCCCGGGTCACCAACAACCGATAGCCGAGCCGCCGGGCGGCAGGGAGCGCGTCACGGTCGATGACGAAGATGTTTATCGCCCCAGTGGAGGCACCGCACACGCTGATGTGGTCCAGACCGTCTGTGCCCTTGTAGCGCTCCGTCACCTCGATACCTGCATCTGCCAGCTCCTTTGCCATCGCTTCCAGGGCAATCTCACGACCCATTCCGCATTGCAGGGTCCCGTCGTACATGTAGATGCGGACGGTGCCCGCATCGAACACCCACAGCCCATAGCCGCCCGCGTCCGGGTTTTTCGCTAAGAAGGCGGACCAATCGGCGGCGGAGACCTCCATCACGTTCGCCTCCCCCGTGGGGGTACCGCAGCGGCTCGTCTCATGCTGCGGCAGCTTGCGCCTTGCGGCCGAGACCACCTTGACGCCCTGTCCGCGCAACAGGTCGGCGGCCTGGTCAGGCGGTATGCCCGTACCCTCGACACATTGGATCGCCCCCGTGAGCTGATAGATAAGGATGGGCTTTTCGGCGACGGCTACCGCCGCCCACAACATCAGCAGGAGTATCGGAATTTTGTTCATGCGGTGCCATCCCGGTATCGACCATCGAGAAGGGGATTCGCCGAACCCTGGTACGTCGCAGGCCGGCGGTGAGGATCCCATTCTACAGCAGGCATGGGATCGGCTCACTGCGCATCCGGTTTGCCCGCAGGGCGGGCGCGTATAAATTTCTTTTTGATTAACAAGTTACTACCAGCCGTGTCGATTGGGCAAAGCCGGGAGCGCCGGCATCCTGCCGGCTCGTAGGTTGGGCAAAGCCGGATCAGGGACGATCCGGCGTGCCCAACAGCAACATTTCGTTGGGCACGGCGCACCGTCCAAAGATGCGGTTCGCTGCGCTCACCACATCTTACGGCCCTTGCCCAACCTACAAGATCATGTTTTCGGGAGGATTTATACGCGCTCGCCCTGGGTTTGCCCGTTGGTCGGGGCTGCGAATCTTGATGCTCGGTCCCGTAAATCAGTACGGGCCACGAGCGCGGGCCATCCTCATCGTGCTGCTCGACAAATATGCCGATTTCGGCCCCGGCCAGCTCAGCATATCGGAGGCCCTGCAAGTGCCGCCCATCTCCGAGCAGGGTAACGTCATGGAAATTGCCGAGCTGTTCGGTGGTGCACCGCGGATGAAACAGGCAGTAGAGCGGTTGCAATCGCTTCTTTATCAAGGTTGATTTCCGATCCGTGGTAGGGTAATCACTATCCTCTGGTCGTGAGGGTACGCTATCAAAACAGTATGCTAATGATCGAAGGTCAAGACATGCTCAACACGCTGAAAAAGAAGAGAACACGCGTTCTGATCGCAATCACCTCCGGTATCACCCTGATGTCCTCCGGTTTCGCCGAGACCGGGGGGGACGCGAACCTGGAGGAGGCAAAGGGCATCATCAAGGCCTTCTCCTCCAGCTTGCAGGCCGAGCTTCAGGCCGCATTGAACGCCGGCGGTCCGACAAACGCCATCCGGGTCTGTAAGGAGAGGGCACCGGCCATCGCCGCGGATTATTCCGCCCGGACCGGCTGGGATGTGGGGCGTACCAGCCTGAAGTTGCGCAACCCCGCGGCGAATGCGCCGGATGCCTGGGAGCAGCAGGTCCTGCTCAAGTTCGAGGAACGCAAGGCGGGCGGTGAGGACATCAAGACCATGGCCGTCGCCGAGGTAACCCAAGTGAATGGGGAAAAGCGATTCAGATACATGCAGGCGATCCCCACCGGCGGGCTCTGCCTCACCTGCCACGGTGAAGCCCTCGCCCCCGCTGTCGGCACGGCCCTTGACAGGGCCTATCCGCAAGACCAAGCAAGGGGCTTTTCCCTCGGAGACATCCGGGGTGCCTTCACCTTGTCCAAGCCCCTCTGAGTGGCGGGTGGATAGCCTTGTACCAGGAGGCCTATTTCGTAGGGGGGCTGAACACCGGGTAGGCTGAACACCGCATGTTGGGCGCGGGGCCATCCAAAGATGCGGTTTACATTCCTTATTTGATCCGCAGATTACGCCGATTTCCGCAGATTAAGAACGAAATAATCTGTGAAAATCCGTGTAATCTGCGGATTAAAAAGATGCCTCTTCAGGCAACGCCAAATAACGCCGAACAGCGCCGGGATCGAATGAGCAATCCTGAATAATGGCGTATTGCGTTACGATGCCCGAAAACCCGCTCTACAATACATTGGTTACTTGCCTGTCCCTGCGCACGGGCAGCAGGAATGCGAGCGCGCCGAGCAGCAGGGTTACCCCCAGCAGGAACAGGTGCAGATTTATCGCCCCCGTCAGGGCCGTGGCTGCATCGATGCCCAACGGCAACAGGGCCGTCATCACCGCCAGCTCGTAGCTGCCGCTGCCGGCGATGCCGTGGAAGGGCAGGACGCTGGACAGCTCCGCCCCCATGACCCCGAGCAGGACCTCCCAAGGTTCCGCCGCCAGGAAATACCGCAGCACGAGCGCGAAGGCGAGGAGCTTGCTGATCCAGATAAGCGCCGTCCACAGGTAGATACGCAGCGCCCTTGAGGTGGAGGCCGGGGCGGCGTCGATCATCAGGCGGAACGCCTTTCCGAGCCGGCCCTGCCCGTTCGGCTGGCGGTGGCCCAGCCGGCCCATGATCGGTAACAGCAGCAGCCACGGCAGCGCAACCAGGGACCAGAGCCAGGTCGGATGGCGAAGCCAAAGGATGAGGATGCCCATCAGCCCTAGAAAATGCAGATCCAGCAGCCGAATCCAGATCAGGGACGCGGTGGTGCTGAGGAACCCGTGACCGAAATAACGCCTCATGAGCCATGGGAAGACCAGCTCTCCCGCCCGCATCGGCAGCAGGTTGTTGGCCGTGGTATGTAGGACCGAGAGTCTCAGTACGGCAGGGAAGCGCCCCCGAAGCCGGGGATGAAAGTAATCATGGATCCGGACCCCACGCAGACAGTAGCTCAGGGCCGTAAGCGCCATGGGGGGCAACAGCTCGGCCGGGGTCAACGCCCGCCAGGAGGCCAGTATGGGTCCCCAACCCAGCGTCAGCGCCACGCTGGTGACCACTATGGCAAGCAGGATGCCGCCGAGACCCCAGTCCCGGGCCCGTCCGATCCAGGGTCCGGAATCCCGGAGTGCCCGCAGTCTCATGCAGCGACTATACCTGGGTATAAGACATTGAAGCCATGGGTATTTTCCTATGCTCAATTTTCTATCCGCAGATTACGCAGATTTTCACAGATTGTTTCATTCTTCATCTGCGTAATCTGCGGATGGATTGAGACAACCTGATCGTTTTTTCCATGTTCAATCCTGTCCCTTATTGCGTGACGCCGGAGTCGGGGCCAGTTCCGGCGATGCGGTTCGCTGCCTGCCTGGGCGTCCCTGCACGTAGACAGGCGCTTACCACACCATTGATGCGGTTCGCCGCCGGGCGCGTCCCGCGCCCGGCGGCTCACCACATCCTACATTTTGCGTCCTGCGCGCCGTCGCGACGGATAGATCGGCGGCTCTCCCGGTGGGCGGGTCTTGAATCTGCGGTGCACCCAGAAATATTGCTCCGGCGTGGTGCGGATGCGGGCCTCGATGGTCCGGTTCATCAGGGCCGTGTCCGCTGTCTGATCGTCCGTGGGAAAGGGGTCCAATGGCGAGTCGAAGATCAGCTCCAGGCCGCGTCCCCAGGGCAGATAGCGGGTGTAGACCGGGATCACCTGGGCCTTGCTGAGGCGTGCGAACCGGCTCAGCATGGGAACCGTAGCGGTAGGTGTGCCGCAAAAGGGTACAAAGATGCCGCGGCGGCCCGGGTCCTGATCGGGCAGATAGAACAAGGGGGTGCCTTTGTGGATCTCCCGCACCATCCGCCGCAGGTCGTCGCTGCGCTCTATCGAGACCGCGCCGAAACGCGAGCGGCTACGGTGCATCTGATGGTCGATGACGGGGTTACGGATCTTTTGGTACATGTACAATCCGGGGTGAACCAAGGCGGTGAAGGCGGCACCGCCCAACTCCAATCCCACGAAGTGGGGCACCATGACGATGAGGTTACGCCGGTTGCGGAGCGGCTCATCGACCCGTTCCCGGTGCCGGAGCTTGACGATGCGCTCCAGCCTCCGCCGGGAGCTTACCCACACCAATCCCTGGGTGCAGACGGCGACCCCCAGGTAGCCGAAGTGCCGGACCGCAAGCCCTCTGCGCGCCCGGTCTGTCAGGTCCGGAAAACAGAGCGCGAGGTTGCGCAAGGCCACGCGCCGACGGGCACCCGCAAGGAAATAACCCACATACCCGATTCCCATGCCCAGAGCCCAGAGCAGGGGAAACGGCAGGAACCCGATGAGACAGAACCCCCCCACCGGGAGCCAGCTCGGCCAATGACGGGGGGAGAGGAGGCGTCGGTCCAAAGTAAGGGGTTGAATAGAGGGCGCGAAGGCTGGTAAGCCGCACTGGATTGGTCTCAAGGCGCTACCGCAGCCACCACCAGGTCTTTCAAGGTCTTCCCCTCCAGGCTCCCGGCAACGGCCTGTTCGAGGTCGGCGGTGACCGCTTGCACCACCGCCTGGCGTGCCGACTTGTCGCCGCGCGCGTGGGCTACATCCAGGATCTCCCGCAGGCCGATGGTCTCGATCGCACGGGCCGGGAGATAGGTCTCGGGCTCGTCGTTGGTCGCCACGATGAGCCCCCCCGCCCGCAGTGATTGGAGGAGTTGCTCGACCTGATCCGGCGAGCCGTAGCAACCAGCCGCGGTCAGGGCTTCGAGCGTCCATTTGGACTCATCGAAGTAATGGGTGCGACCGATCGCGGCCATGACATCCAGGGCGAGCGCTTGATCATGGACCTGCCCGACCTGCGGACCATCCAAGTGGCGCCGCAACAGGTGGGGGTGCTGGGTGTAGCGGGCGATGTGCGCTCCGACCAGGACGATCAGCCAGCCGACATTGAGCCAGATAATGAAGAGTACAGCCGCGGCCATACCGGAGTAGACGGCCGAATATTTCGAGGAGCCGGCAACCAACCGGGCAAACAGATAGGCAACGCCATGCCAGGCCACGCTGGCGAAGAGACCACCCGCCAGGGCGGGTAGCAGGCGTACCCGGCAATTGGTGAGGAAGGCGTACAGGGAGGCGAACGCCAGGCACATCAGCAGGTAAGGAGCCAATCGGCCCAGCCCGACGATGAGCTGGTCGAGGGGCTCGATGCCGACGATCCGGTGGATGTTCTCGCTGCGGAATACGATGGCGGTAACACCAAGTGCGGCGAAGATAAACACGGGCCCTACCAGGGCCACGCTCAGATAGTCGCTGAAACGGCGGGTCCAGCTGCGAACGCCGGGTACGTGCCAAATGGTGTTGAAGGCCTCTTCTACCCTGGTAAGCAACGAGACGACAGTCCAGAACAACAGGGCAATGCCGAAAAAGCCCAGGACGGCAAAGTTGAGATTGCTCACATAGGTCAGGATGTGCCGGCCGATCTCAGCGCCCTTCTCGCCCAAGGGCTCCAAGGATTGCATGAGCATCGGTTCGAGCTGATTCTGGACCCCGAAGCCCTTGAGCACGGAAAAGGTAACGGCCAGGAGGGGGACCAGGGACAGCAGAGTCGTATAGGCAAGGCTGGTCGATTGCAGGTGCAGCTTCCCGTCCCGGAACTTTCCCGGAATGCCCGCGAGCAGACGGATCGAAAAGATCCCTGCCCGGGCCAGCCGACCCGGTTCCCTCCCTGCGGTCCCGAAGGCCCGCCACCAGTGCTTGATCAGGCTCATCCCGCGTAGACTCCCAAGCCGCAAAGCACCCCTCCATCAGGCGACGATACTTTCCTCGACCCGTTGGTATCCCCCCCGGAGGATTTCCTGCTCGTGCAGGTAGTCGAGCAGCAGGTTTATCCCTTCGGGCACGCTGAGTCGATCCGCATCGACGTGGACCTCGGGCTCCAGGGGTACCTCGTAGGGGCTGTCGATACCCGTGAACTGCTTGATCTCACCCCGCTCCGCCTTGATGTAGAGCCCCTTGGGATCGCGTTCCTTGCACACCTCCAGGGAGGCGTCCATGAAGACCTCGATAAACTGCCCTGGGGGGAGGATTTCGCGCACGATTTGGCGGTCCGCCCGGAATGGGGAGATGAAGGCGGCCATCACGATCAGGCCCGCGTCGGCCATCAATCTGGCCACTTCGCCGACCCGGCGGATGTTCTCCGTGCGGTCGGTATCGCTAAAGCCCAGGTCTTTGCACAGCCCATGGCGGACATTGTCCCCGTCGAGCAGATAGGTATGGTAACCCTGAGCCGTGAGGATCCATTCCAAGGCGCCCGCCAGGGTTGACTTACCCGAGGCACTCAGGCCCGTGAACCAGATGACGACCGGACGCTGATCCTTCTGCCCTGCCCGCACAGATTGATCGACAGGGTGATGGTGCCAAACGACGTTGTTACGCACGGGACATACTCCGAAGGGGTGGTGAGGAATTGCTATCGGTGTTCTCTTATCCTTAACACTTTTCTTCCATTGCTTTGGTGGCCGCTTGCGAGATGAAACCGGATCGGCTCATCTGATGCGCTTGTGCATAGGCATCGATCCTTTCCAGCAGGGGCTCCGGCAAAGTGACGTTGATGCGCCTGGTCCTTGGTCGGAGACGCGTGAGGTCGATATCGAGAAGTATCCATTCTCCGTCGGTGTACTGCGGGTCATCACGAAGTCGGTCCAACGGGGTAGGAACCGGGACCTCCGAAGACTCACCCTCGAAGTACAGCTCTACCGCCTCCTGAATCTTTGCGGGGATGTCCTCCCAGCGATCCGCGGCTGAAAAGCATCCGGGAAAATCCGGCAAGGTGACCCCGTGAGCGTGGGTCTCGTCACCAGGATGAACATAGACTGCGTACAGCATGATCTACCTTAGAGACTTCTAATAACTAACATATTGATTTTAAAATCATTATTGTCGAAGATGGCAAACCGTTATCCGGAAACAAGCCGAGACTTACTCATAACTAACTGATTTACGAGGTATAAGGTTCTAGCAGTCTCATAAAGATTATTTCCATGCCCAACCGGCCTGTCGATAGATGTTACGCAAGGTGCCGATCGGAAGATCCTTGCGGGGATGGGGTACAACCACATGACCTATTTTTCCGGGATGCTTGTATTTTCGATGGTCGCCTTTGCCGCCCGCAAACATCCAACCTTCCGCTTCCAGCCGTTTGATGACCTCGGCACTTTTCATGGGCGTGGCTACGATTCCTGTGCATCCTGCGGGCCTTTGCGGCTCAGTCGTCCGACAGGATTTTGCCCTGGTCGGGGAGCCCCAAGACCTGTGCTATACTTGGGTAATTTCGTATGGCAACCCAATCCCTGCACTTGAGTTCAAGCAATCGATGGCCAAAGAAGACGTAATCCAGATGGAAGGTACGGTGATTGATACCTTGCCTAATACCATGTTTCGCGTGGAGCTTGAAAATGGACACCTAATCACCGCCCATATCTCGGGTAAGATGCGAAAACACTATATTCGCATCCTGACCGGGGACAAGGTGACGGTCGAGCTCACCCCTTACGACCTGTCCAAGGGGCGCATCACCTACCGTGCCCGCTGACAGCTGGCCTGCCGGTAAAATCATATCGAAATCTGTAAATTTCACGCTCGTTCCTACGCTCCAGCGTGGGAACGCCGTCTTGTCCGCTCCAGCGGATTCAGCTCCTCTGTGCGGATAGAGGCGCTTAGTCGACGCTGGAGCGTCGGCGGATCCACGCCCACAGGCCGCGCGGGGGATCATGTGGGTGTAGGTTGCGTTAAGACGCTGGCACAGACCTAAGCAGACGATCAGCGAGCCTTAGCGCGTCGAACGCAACACGTCGAACCCTCCGACAATGCCGAATCATTCAGGATTGCTTTTAACCAGACAGCTTCTTAAGCATCTTGGCTGGGGGACTAGGATTCGAACCTAGGTTGACGGAGTCAGAGTCCGTAGTCCTGCCGCTAGACGATCCCCCAATCGAACCCGGTCCCTCGGTTCCAGGCCCTTTCCCTGTGCCCTTTCTCTATTTAGCGCTTCGAGTACTGCGGTCGTTTGCGTGCCTTGTGCAGCCCCACCTTCTTGCGCTCGACCGCGCGGGCATCACGGGTCAGAAAACCGGCCTGGCGCAGCGGCTGGCGCAGCCCCTCGTCATAATCGACCAGGGCGCGGGCGATACCATGGCGTATCGCACCTGCTTGCCCGGAAGTACCGCCGCCGGTAACGGTAACCCGCAAGTCGACGCGATCCAGCATCGCGACGGTTTCCAGGGGTTGACGGACGATCATGCGCGCGGTCTCTCGACCGAAGAACCGATCCAGGGGCCGACCATTGACGGTGATGTTGCCTGAACCCGTGGTCAGGAAGACGCGGGCCGCGGAACTCTTGCGACGCCCGGTTGCGTAGTTGAAATCCGACATGGATGTGGCTTCCTGTACTCAAGACTCAGATGTCGAGTGGTTGGGGTTGTTGGGCCTGATGGCGATGTTGCGGACCGGCGTATACCCGCAGCTTTTTGAGCATGGCGCGACCGAGCGGATTACGCGGCAGCATCCCTTTGACGGCATGGATGATCACCCGCTCCGGCGCCTTAGCGAGCAGTTTCCCCAAGCTGATGGACTTGAGACTCCCAATATAACCCGTGTGGTGATGATACAGCTTGTTCCGGAGCTTATTGCCGGTCACCCGCACCCTTTCGGCATTGACGACCACGATATAGTCACCTGTGTCCACATGGGGAGTGTACTCTACCTTGTGCTTGCCGCGCAGGCGCCGTGCCAGCTCCGAAGCGAGCCTGCCAAGCGTCTTGCCTTGCGCATCAACCAGGTACCACTCATGGCGGACCTGTGCAGGCTTGGTACTCTCAGTCCTCATGTCCGCTGCTCCGGGCCTCTTTATTCGGCTCAAATCGTCAAAGCGACGAATGGTATCCTGGTTGATGAAAGTATGGCAAGAACCACGTCATATCCGGCAACACGACGCCTTCCCGATTCGCGCCGAATAACGCCGGACAGACACCTTCTCAGGCCGCGCCGAATTCGGAGAGCACCTCGACCATGGCCCGGCACAGCACAGCGAGCTGCGCGTCGGTAATGATGTAGGGCGGCATCAGGTAGACCAACCTGCCGAAGGGCCGCACCCAAACGCCACGGTCGACGAAGCGGCGCTGGATCTCGCGCATTCGCACGGGATGTTCCAGCTCCACCACACCGATCGCACCCAGCACCCGTACCTCTACTATACCCGGCAGCCGTGCACAGGGGGCGAGCCCGTCCCGAAGGATCTGTTCGATGCGGCGAATATTGGCCCGCCAGTCGGACGCCAACAAGAGGTCGATGTTGGCATTAGCCAGGGCGCAGGCCAAGGGATTGCCCATGAAGGTCGGGCCATGCATGAATACCCCCGGATCGCCGGAGGAAATGGTATGGGCCACCTCCGCGCTGGCCAGGGTCGCGGCCAGGGTCAAATAGCCGCCGGTGAGTGCCTTGCCGACGGTCATGAGGTCCGGCGCTACACTTGCGTGCTCGCAGGCGAAGAGCCGTCCGGTGCGTCCAAAGCCGGTGGCGATCTCGTCCGCGATGAGGAGGACTTGGTAGCGGTCGCAGCGCTCGCGCACCCGCTCCAGGTAGTGCGGCGAGTAGAAACGCATCCCCCCCGCACCCTGGACGATCGGCTCCAGAATGACGGCGGCCAGCTCCCGATGATGCTCGGCCAGCAGTGTGTTCAGCTCCGCGATGTCCTGATCCCGGCAGGTTGCGTCGAATCCGCAGGCGGGCGCGGGCGCGAAGAGCTGTTGCGGCAGTAGACCGGAGAACAGGCGGTGCATGCCGGTGACCGGATCGCACACGGACATGGCGGCAAAGGTATCGCCGTGGTAGCCGGAACGAACGGTCAACAGTCGGTGCTTCTCGGGCCTACCCTTGGCGTACCAGTACTGGATAGTCATCTTGATGGCCACTTCGACGGATACGGAGCCCGAATCACAGAGGAAGACATGCCGGAGCGGCTCGGGCGTCAGCCCCACCAGACGTTCCACGAGCCGGACCGCCGGCTCGTGAGTGAGCCCGCCGAACATGACGTGGGACATGCGCGCGAGCTGATCCTTGGCCGCCTGGTTCAGGACCGGATGGTTATAGCCGTGGATGGCGCACCACCAGGACGACATACCGTCGATGAGGGTACGCCCGTCGGCGAGCTCGATCAGACACCCATGGGCCGAAGCCACAGGATAGACCGGGTCGCGGCCGATGGTCGAGGTATAGGGGTGCCAGGCGTGGGCCTCATCGATAGCGATCAGATCGGTAACCTTCGTCATTTCAACGGCCTTATCACGGTCACCCGTCGCGGTAGAGCTAGTTATCGGAGATCTCTCGATTAGAATTCAGGTGTCCATTTTACCGGGGGAGGTTCACAAGGGGTCAGGTCTTGCATTGCATACGGTGCCAATCTTTCCAAAGGAATGCGACGGATCGATCTGTGCAATGCAAGACCTGATCCCGCTCCCAGGATGAATGCAAGTCTACGACATAACATGCCCTCGCTATCGTGTTCTACTTTGCCTTATTCTTTGGAGCA